>JAKAGJ010000082.1 GCA_021815655.1 Deltaproteobacteria bacterium
AGGAAAGCATCCGCCGCGCCACCCTGCAACGCCAGAGCGCCGAGCGCCTCTAATGCTTTGGCGGGCTGTTGAAAAACAGCCCGCCAAGGTGGGCCATGCGGGGTTCCCACCGCGCCACAGCCTTGGGGGGGAGTCACCCGCTTACCCGGCCCTGGGCCAGCAAAGCCATGCATGGCCTTGCTGGCCACCCGCCACGCGGCCGCAGTTCCTCGTCCTTGGCCCCCCCGTTGATGTGTTAACCTGTATGTAGGCGACCTTGGCCGCCAGCGCGGCCCAAAACCCTAGGCATGCAGGAGGGGCCATGAGCATCATCACGATCTCGAGCGAAATGGGAGCCCTGCGCGACGACCTGGCCATGGAGATCTGCCAGCGGGGCAAGCTGGAACTGGTGGACCGCCGCACCCTGATGGACGCCGTGCAGGGGTTGGTGGATTTGAGCCGCGACGAGCACCAGCTCCTGGCCGAGCAGGGTCCGGCCATGCTGGACCTCGGCGACCGGCGACGCCGGGTCTTCGCGGCGCTGTTGGAGCTGGTGGTGCTGCAATACGCCCAGCAGGGCAACGTGGTGGTGGTGGGCCGCGGGGGCAATTTCCTGCTCAGGCTGGTGCCGGGGGTCTTGCGGGTGCGCCTGGTGGCGCCCCTGGAGCTGCGCGCCCAGCGCCTGGCCGCCCGCGAGGGGCTGGACCTGGACCGCGCCCGCCAGTTGGCCGCGGTGGTGGACCAGCAACGCCGCACCTACATGGCCCATCTCTTCGGGGCCGACTGGGCCTCGCCCCTTAACTACGACCTGGTGTTGAACCTGGGGCGTCTTTCCTTCGAGCAGGCCGTCAGCACCATCCTGGACCTCACGGCCTACCCCGAGTACCAGCCCTCCTCGGAGAGCGACCGCCTGCTGGCCGGCATGGTGCTGGCGGCGCGGGTGCGCTGCCGCCTGGTGGAGGAGGTGGACGTGCATGCCCTGGAGGTGGAGGCCCTGGACGGGCGGGTGAGCCTGGGGGGCTATGTGGCCAGCCGCGAGGACCAGCGCCGCGCCAGGGCCGTCTGCGAGGAGGTGCAGGGCGTGGAGGCCGTGGACTCCAGCCTGGAGGTCTCGCCTACCCTGCTGAAGTTCCTGCCCTGAGCCCCTTCTCCCCGGCCTAACCCTGGCGCGGACCCCGCGCCGAGGGCGGGGTGGCTGGCCCCTGCTCCGGCCCCGGGGGCAGGGCCAGGCCCCGCCCCTGGGCCAGCAGGGCGCCGAAGTCCTCGGCGGTCAGCGGCCGGCTGAAGAGATAGCCCTGCAAGTAGTCGCAGCCAATCCCGCGCAAAAAAACCAGTTGGGCCGACGTTTCCACACCCTCGGCCACCACCTTGAGTCTTAAGCTGTGGGCCAGGGAAACCACGGCCTCGGCGATGGCGTTGGCCTCGGGGTTGCCGGGGATGTCACGCACGAAGGAGCGGTCTATCTTAAGCACGTCGATGCGGAAGTGCTTGAGATAGTACATCGAGGAATAGCCGGTGCCGAAATCGTCCAGGGCCAGGCTCACCCCCATGGCGTGCAAAAGATTGAGCACCTGGCTGGCCGCCTGCACGTTGCCCATCACGGTGCTCTCGGTGATCTCCAGCTCCAGGTTCCGGGGCTTAAGCCCGCTCTGGGCCAGGGTCAACTCCACGTTCTCCAATAGCTGGGGCTGGGCGAACTGCCGGGCCGAGAGGTTGACCGCCAGGCACAGGTCCTGGTGACCCTGGCTCACCCACCGCGCGGTCTGGCGGCAGGCCTTGTCCAGCACCTGCTGCCCCAGGGGCAGGATCAGTCCGCTATCCTCGGCCAGGGGAATGAACTTGCCCGGCGCCACCACCTGGCCGCCAGGGCGCAGCCAGCGCACCAGGGCCTCCATGCCGGCCACCCGCCCCGTGGCCAGGTCCACCTTGGGTTGGTAGTAGACCGTCAGCTCGTCCCGGTCCAGGGCCTTGCGCAAATCCGCCAACAAGGCCTGGCGCAAGAGCACCCGCTTGTTCATGGAGGGCGTGTAAAGCTGATAGGTATTGCGCCCCTGCTCCTTGGCCCGGTACATGGCCATGTCGGCGTTCTTGACCAGGGTCTCCAGGTTCTCGCCGTCGGCCGGAAACAGGGTGATGCCCAGGGAGGCGGTGACGTAAAGCTCGTGGCCCTTGAGCGAAAAAGGACGCTCCAGGTCCTCCAGGATGCGCTGGGCCCCGGTCACGGCCTGTTCAGGGCCTTCCACGTCGGGCAGAATCATGATGAACTCATCGCCGCCCAGGCGCGAAACCGTGTCCTCCTGGCGCAGATTACTCTTCAGGCGCAGCGCCACTTCCTGCAACAGGACATCGCCCACGGCGTGCCCCAGGCTGTCGTTGATGCTCTTGAAATGATCCAGGTCCAGGAAAACCACGGCCAGGTTCTTCTGGTCGCGCTTGGCCCGGGCCAGGGCCATGCGCAGGCGGTCGTTGAACAGCACGCGGTTGGGCAACCCGGTCAGGGCGTCGTGGAAGGCCTGGTACTTGATCTGCTCCTGGCTGGCCTTGATCTCGGTGATGTCGTGGAACACCGCCACGTAATGGGTCACCTGGCCCTGGGCGTCCCTTATGGCGCTGATGTTGAGCCACTCGGGGTAGGCCTCGCCGCTCTTGCGGCGGTTCCATATCTCGCCGCTCCACTGCCCCTGCTTAAGCAGGGTCTCCCACATGCCCTGGTAGAACTCGGGTTCGTGGCGCTCCGAGCGCAGTATGCGCGGATTTTGGCCCAGCACCTCCTGGGCGCTGTAGCCGGTGATGAGGCTGAAGCCCGGGTTGACCATCTGGATTTTGCCCTGGCGGTCGGTGACGGTGATGCCCTCCACGGTATTTTCGAAGACCCGGGCCGCCAGTTGCAGTTGCTCCTCATTCTCCTTGCGCTTGGTGATGTCACGCACCAGGGCCAGCAGACGCTCTTGGCCGCCCAGCATGGCCAGGCGCAGGCCCACCTCCACCCAGAAGCGCCGGCCGGTGCTGTCCTGGGCCAGCCATTCGAAACGCTGGGGCTGGCCCGCCAAGGCCTGGGCGATTTTCTCCTGGGCCTCCTTTTGGCTGTAAGGAGGCTCGCCGACGCTCAATTGAACCACCTGCCGGTGGCGCAGTTCCTCCAGGGAATAGCCATAGAGGGCCAGGGCGGCGGGATTGGCGTCCAAAATGGACCCGTCGGCGGGGTCGTGCACGAAGACGGCGTCTTCCATGGCGTCGAAGATGGCCCGGTAGTTGGCCTCCGAGGCCACGAGCCGCTCCGCGGCCTGCTTGCGCTCGGTGATATCGGTCATCATGCCGTGGTGGGAGACCCGGCCGTCGGGATGCATCAGGGGCGCCGTCACCGAGTAGTACCAGCGTCCGTCCAGGGGGTTTTGGTACTCGCGGCGGTAGGTGAGCCCCTGGCGCACGCTGCCGTCCCGGCACCAGGCGCAGGGCAGCGGCGAGCCATTTATGGTTTGGTGGCAGACCTCGCCCAAGGGATCGCGCCCCAGGTGGCGTTTGAGGCGCTCGTTGGCGAACTCCAGGCGGAAATCCTGGGAGCAGATGTAGATGAAGCCCTCGAAGCCGTCCACGATGGTCTGGAGCCGGGCCTCGCGCTCGTGAATCTCCTGGTGGGCGCGCCGCCGCTCGCTCAAATCGCGGGCCAGGCAGAGGACGGTCCTCTGGCCGTCAAGATCAAATACGTGGGCGTTGATCTCCACCGGGACCAGGTTGCCGTTCTTGCCCATGAGCAGGGTTTCGAGCTGGACCTGACCCTGGCTCAACTCGTCCAGGATGGCCTGGTGGGGTTCCAGGGGTTGCAGCAGGCTGCGCAGGTCACGCCCCAGCAGTTCCGCGCGGCCGTAGCCCAGCAAGGCCTCGGCGGCCTGGTTGACCTCGCTCAGGGGGCCGGGCTGGCCTCCCGGCTCCAGCCGGAAGACGAAGATCAGGTCCTGGAGGTTGTCCAGCAGGCGGCGGTAGCGCTCCTGACCGGCGCTGAAGCGGTCCTGGGCCAGTTGGCATTGGCCCATTTCCTGGTTGAGTTCCTGATTGGCGCGGGCCAGGTCCTGGCACAGGGTCAGGGTCAGGCGGGCCTGGCGCCACAAAAGGCCCCAGAAGCCTAGAAACAGGATCACGAAGGCCGTCAGCCCTCCCCAGGCCAGGCGCCGGGCCTGGAGGTAGGCGGCGTAGGCCTCCCCAGTCTCCTGTTCCACGGCCAGCCCCAGGCCCAGGGCCTGGTCCCAGAGCCAGCCCCCCACCACCATCATCCCCTGGTGATTGCGGTAGCCTTGCAGGTCCAGGCCCGACTGGCCGGCCGCCGCCCGCGAGGCCAGGCGGATGGCCAGGGCCTGGGGATGGCCGCTCCCCGGCGCGCCAGCGGCGTCCTTGGCCTCATCCGCCGGCGGGCCGATGAGGCGGCCAAACCAGTCGAAGAGGTAATTCTCGCCACTTTGCCCCAGTTGGCCATGTTGCAAGCCCCGGGCGAGCATTTGGGCGGGGTCCAAGGCCAGCACCAGGGCGGCCACCACCTGACCCTGGCCGTTGACCACGGGGGCGGCCACCAGCAGGCGCGGCTGGTAAGGCTGGCCGCCCTGGGGCACGGGCAGGCTCAGCAGCGGTATCACCTGGAGCTGGCCGGCCATTACCTCACGCAGATAGTCGCCGCGCTCGGCCAGGGGATTGACGGCACCCAGCGGCCCCAGCCCCATGGAGAAGATGTTGACCTGGTTGCGGTCGGTCAGGGCCAGTTCGGAGCTGCCGGGCCGCTCCAGCATGGGGGAAAGCTGCCGGCGCAGCTGTTCCTGGACCGGCGAGACCCCCAGAGCGCCGGGCGCCCGCCGCTCGGCCAAAAGACGTTGGGTCAGCTCTCGGGTAAGGGGCTGATCGGCCAGGGTGCGCAGCTCGTCCTGGCGGCCGTGCAGCACGGCGTGCAGTGCGCGGTCATTGGCCTCCAGCACCGTGGTCAGGGTGACGGCCAGGTCCCTGGCATGCTGAATCCGTAGCTGGCGCAGGGCCTGCCACATCCCTCCCGTCACCGCCAAAAGCAATAGCAGGCCCAGCACCAGAACCAGGGTCTGCCTGGAACGGGTCTGCAGGGCCGCGGCCTGCTCGGAGGTAAGGGCAGTCGGGTGCAATCCGGGCTCCTCGCCAGGGGGGACATCGGCGGGCGGGCGGCGCCCCAGCCGCTGCCCGCCCGCCAGACCGATAATAGCACTTAACGGCGCGCCAGAGAAAAGCTAAGGCGCGGATGGACGGTAGCCAGCGCCCCCTCATACCTAGTGGATTACGGCGGGGCCCGGGGGAGCGCCCCGGGGCTGAAAGCCTAGAGCACGGCCTTGACCGCCTGGATGGCCGCGTCGTAATCAGGCTCCTGGGTCACCTCGCCCACCAGTTGATAATAGGTGACCTTGCCCTCATGGTTGACGACCACCACCGACCGGGCCAGCAGGCGCAGTTCCTTTATCAGCAGGCCGTAGGCCAGTCCGAAGGAGGCGTCGCGGTGGTCGGAGAGGGTCTTGAGCGCCTCCACGCCGGCGGCCCCGCACCAGCGTTTCTGGGCAAAGGGCAGGTCCATGCTCAGGGTGAGAATTTGCACCTTGGAGCCCAGGGCCGTGGCCTCGGCGTTGAAGCGCCGGGTTTGCAGGTCACAGACGGGGGTGTCCAGGGAGGGCACCGAGGAGATGACCAGGACCTTGCCGGAGAAATCCTTGAGGCTCACGGGATTGAGGTCGTTGTCCAGGGCGGTGAATTGCGGGGCGGCTTGCCCCACTTTAAGCTCCGGACCCACCAGGGTCAGGGGATTGCCCATGAAGGTGACGGCGCCGTGACGTTCTTGCATCGCGATCTCCTTGCTTGCGGTTGAGGTTGGCCCGCTGGCGGGCGGGGCCTAGAGGCCCTCCGCCGGCTCCGGGATATGAGAGGAGCAGGGCACGGCCACCTGACACAGGCCGCAGCCCTCGATGTCCAGCCCAAAATGCTCCAGATTGTGTTCCTTGCCCGTTTGGCCCACATGGCGGCCGCACTTGATCTTGTCGTGCCCCTGCTCGCTCAGGGCCTTGACCGGGCAACGGGGGATGCACTTGCCGCAGGTGCCCTGGCTGAAGAACAGGCAGTAGGCCCGGTGGTCCCGGTAGGGGCGCGGCGTGGCGGGCATAACCGCCCGGGCCACCACCGAACCGGTGCGCATGGCCTTGCCCAGGGGGGTTATCAGGCCGTCGCAGAGACCGAAGGTGCCCAGGCCGGCGGCATGGGCCGCGTGGCGCTCGGACCAGGAGGAGGCGTAGCCGTAGCCGGCGCTGGTCTCGCGGCGCCAGGTGGGCAGCAGTTGGGGCGCCACGGCGGCGATGCCTTGGCCGCCCAAGGCCTGCGCCACCTCCTGGCGCAAGAGGGCGTTGAACTGCTCGCCATGGAGGCGCACCGCGGCCCAGCGGCGGGAGCAGTAGACCCCCTCGCGGGCGTTCTCCTGCTTGGTGGCCTGGGTCTGGGGCAATATCCAACTGATGACCGTCAGCTCCTCGGGCCGGGCCGGCTCCTGGGGGTAAGCCTGGGCAAAGGCTTCGGCCGGGGTCCAGAAAAATTCGCCGATGTGGCGCTTGCACTCCAGGAAGATGGGGTCCTGGCCGCTGGCAAAGCCCACCAGGGGCTGGTCAAAGGCCCGCTCGCCGCGGCCGTCCTCTAGGGAGTTGCGTGGGCTCATGCCCACGAAGTCGGCGATGTGTCCGCTGATCCAGGCCGCCAATTCCACGCCGTTCATCCCAGGGACCATGCCGCCGCTCCTTGTCGGATTAAGAATGGGAAGTCCTTTACTCCGACTATACGCAACCCCCGGCCCCGGGCCAAGCCTTGTTGGCAAGCCTGACGCGGGCATTGTGCCGCCCTCCATGAGGAAGGTAAAATAGGATGTTGACGGCGGCCTTTCTTGATAGTATATAGTAATAAATATCATTAGCAACTAGATCTCACACCTCACCTTAGCGACAAAAAGGAGAGAAAGACATGTCCAAAAGCGAGGATATGCTGAAAGAGGCCTTTGCCGGCGAGTCCCAGGCCAACCGCAAGTACCTGGCCTTCGCCAAAAAAGCCCTGGAGGAGGGCCATCCCCAGGCGGCGCGCATGTTCCGGGCCGCGGCCGAGGCCGAGACCGTGCACGCCCATGCCCACCTGCGGGCCTTGAAGGGCGTGGGCAGCACCGCCGACAACCTCAAGGCGGCGGTGGCCGGCGAGACTCACGAATTCACCCACATGTATCCCGAAATGATAACCACCGCCAAGGCCGAGGGGCACAAGGAGGCCGAGCGCTCCTTCACCTACGCCAACGCCGTGGAGAAGATTCACGCCGAGCTGTATCAGAAGCTCCTGGACAACCTCACCGCCGGCGCCCCCCAGGAGGACTACCCCTACTTCGTCTGCCCGGTCTGCGGCTATACCGCCGAGGTCAGCGCCCCCGAACGCTGCCCGGTGTGCAACGCCAAGGGCGACCGCTTCATCAAGATCGACTAGCCGGCGGCGTGCCCGCCGCGGGGCGATGACGGGTCGGGTGGCGTTGTGGCCTGGGAGGACGCCGGCGGCTCCCATTGCGGCGCTGTTGAACCAAACCGGGCGGGGATAAACCCCGCCCGGTTTGTTGCCTAGAC
>JAKAGJ010000083.1 GCA_021815655.1 Deltaproteobacteria bacterium
ACCCCGGGGTCCAGGCTCAGGCGCATGGGGATGAGGTCGGGCCACGACCAGGGCGGCAGTCCGCCGGCCAAGAGGACCGGCGGCGGCCCCAGCCCCAGCAGGTGATAGGCCGCCGAACCCAAGGATAGCCCCAGGAGCAGCACCGCCGAGGAAGCCAGCCCCTTGAGCCGGTGCTGGGCCCAGAGCATGGCCGCCACCAGGGCCATGGCGAAGAGGAAGGGGCCGGCTACGGAGGCGCCCGGCAGACCCGGCGTGGCGGAGAAGAACATATCGCGCATGGTGGGCCCCAGGCTCACGACGATGAGCAGCAGGGTGGCGGAGAGCACCGGCGGGGTATAGAGCCGGCCCAGGCGCCCGGCCAGGCCGCTCAGGCCCAGCAGGGCGGTCAAGGCGCCACCCAGGGCCATGGCCCCGTTCACCGCCGGCAGGCCCGCGCCCAGGGTGGCCAGCATGCCCACCATCAGCACCGAACTGGGTCCCACCAGGCCGGGCAGACGGTGCCCCCACAGCACCTGAGCCAGTTGCACCAGCCCGCCCATGAGCAGCAGGCGTTGCAGGAAGAGCACGCGTCCGGCGGCGTCCAGTCCCTGGGCTTGGGCCACCACCTCGCCCAGCACCAACAGCCCCGGCAAGAGCACCACCAACCATTGCAGCGAGAGAACGGCCGTGGCCAGGGGCGGCGGCCAGGCGTCCAGGGGATAGCGCAGTTCCAGTTGGGGAGATTTGATCTGCATGGGCTAATTATGCCGCCAATGCCGCGCCGGCGCCAGGCGGTGGGCCGGGGCAGCCTTATTCGGCGGGCGCCTGGGGTGGCGCCAGACCCTCCACCATGCTCTCCAGGCGGGTGAGCAGGGGGGGCAGGGTGCGCGGGTCCAGGGCGCTGATAGCCACGGCGTCATGGCGGCGGGTGAGCTTCACCCGGCGGTCAAAGGGAGCCAGGTCCATCTTGTTCAAAACCAGGAGGCGCGGAGTCTGAGTCAGGCCCAGCTCATCAAGGAGCGTCTCCACGGCCTCGATCTGGGCCTCCACCTGGGGGTTGGCGGCGTCGGCCAGGTGCAGGAGCAGGTCGGCCTGGTTCAGCTCCTCCAGGGTGGCGGCAAAGGCCAGCCTGAGCTCCGCCGGCAGGTCGCGGATGAAACCCACGGTGTCGGTAATTATCACCTCGCGCTCCTGGGGGAAGCGCAGGCGCCGGCTGGTGGGGTCCAGGGTGGCGAAGAGGCGGTCCTCGGCGATGACCTTGCTGTTGGTCAAGGCGTTGAGCAGGGTGGATTTGCCGGCGTTGGTATAGCCCACGATGGAGAGAATGGGCAGGTCCCCGGCTTGGCGGCGCTGGCGGCGGCGGGCGCGCTGGCGCCCCATCTGGGCAAGCTCGCGCTCCAGGCGGTGCAGGCGCTCGCGCACCCGGCGGCGGTCGATCTCCAGGCGGGTCTCGCCGGGGCCGCGGCCGCCGATGCCGCCGGTGAGCCGGCTGAGCCCGTCGTCGCGGGAGCCCAGGCGGGGCATGAGGTAGCGCATCTGGGCCATCTCCACCTGTAGCTTGCCCTCGCTGCTCTTGGCGCGCTGGGCGAAGATGTCCAGGATGAGCTGGGTGCGGTCGATGATCTTCAGGTCGCTGGTGGTGGCCAGGGCCAGGGTGTGGGCCTGACTGGGGGAAAGCTCTTGGTCGAAGATCAGCACCGAGGCTCCGGTGCGGAAGGCCAGGGCCAGCACCTCGGCCAGCTTGCCCGGCCCCAGCACCGTGCGCGGGTCCAGGCGCTGGCGGCGCTGGATCACCTGGGCGCGGGGCTCCAAGCCGGCTGAGCGGGCCAACTCGGACAGCTCGGCCAGGTGCTCCTCGGCCTCGGCGCGGGGACCGGTGGTGACGCTGAGCAACACCGCCGCGCCCTGGCTGCCCAAGGCTTGGGGAGGCGTAAGCCGGGCCAGTTCCTCTTCCAGGGAGCGCACCAGGCGCTCCAGGTCCTCGGGGGGGTGCCCTGGCGCAAAGGCCGGCAGGCGGCGGTAGTCCTGGCCATCCAAAGGTTGGGGCAGCAGGTGGGCGGCCTGGATGGTCCCAGGCAGGCCCTCGGCGCCCACCTCCAGCACCGCCAAGAGGTCCCAGCGCCGGCGCGCCAGTTCGGTGAAGTCCCGGGGGCTCAAGCCTCCGGCGCTCAGGCGGGTGTGAATCAGGCTGTAGCCGGCCAGGCGGCTGCGCCCACGGCGCAGGCGTGAGATATCCGGAGGGGGCAGGTCCTCGGGGCCGCCGGCGATGACGCTGACCACCTCGCCCCGGCGGCTGACCACCAGGCCGATCTGGCGGCCCAGTTCCGCCGAAAGCCTTGAAAGAGCCAGGGCCTGCTCGGGCAGCATGAGCTGGTCCGGTGGGAGCTTGCGTCGGTAGAGGTTGTCCAGGCGCCTAAGCTGGCTGGTTTTTAACCCCTGGGTTTCGCCGAAGACCTTGGCCAAGCCGTCCTACCCCGCGGCCCTATTCAAGGCCGTCCTCGTAGGCCATGTCCTCGAACTTGGTCAGGTCGTCCAAAAAGACCAGCTTGACCGTGCCCGTGGGGCCGTTGCGCTGCTTGCCGATGATGACCTCGGCCACATTGTCGTCGGGCTCCTCGGGGGCGTCCTTCTTCTTGTAGACCTTCTTGCGGAAGATGAACATGATGACGTCGGCGTCCTGCTCGATGGCCCCTGATTCGCGCAGGTCGCTGAGCATGGGGCGCTTGTCGCCGCCGGTGCGGTCCTCCACCTTGCGGTTGAGCTGGCTTAAGGCCACCACCGGCAGGGAAAGCTCCTTGGCCAGGGCCTTCAGGGAGCGGCTGATGTCGCTGATCTCCTGCTCGCGGCTGTCGAAGGCGCCGGCGCGGCCGCGCATGAGCTGCAAATAGTCCACCAGGATCAGGCCCAGGTTTTTTTCCTGCTTGAGCCGGCGGGCCTTGGCGCGCATCTCCAGCACGCTGATGGCCGGGGTGTCGTCGATATAGATGGGGGCGGACAGCAGACGGTCGGCGGCGGCGGTGAGCGCCGGGAAATCCTGGTTGTAGGACAAAAAACCGCTGCGGATCTTGGAGCCCGAGACCCGGGCCTCGCTGGACAACAGGCGCAGGCCCAGTTGCTCCTTGCTCATCTCCAGGCTGAAGATTGCCGTGCAGACCTGGTGCTCCAGGGCGGCGCTGGCGGCCATGTTGAGCGCGAAGGCGGTCTTGCCCATGGAAGGACGGCCGGCCACGATGATAAGGTCGCCGGCCTGTAGGCCAGTGGTGTACTGGTCCAGCTTCTTGAAGCCGGTGGGCACGCCGGCCACCAGGCCTTTCTGCTTGAAACGCTTCTCGATAACCTGCAGGGATGAGCGCACCACGTCGGACAGCGGGGCGAAGCCTTGCAGGCCGCGCTGCTGGGTGGCGGTGAAGATGGCGCGCTCGGCCTCCTCCAGGGCCAGCTCGGGGTCGGCCTGGTGGGAGTAGGCGGCCTCGATGGCCTTGTGGGAGGCGTTGATGAATTGGCGCAAGAGCGCCTTGTCGGACACCAGTTGGGCGTAGTGATCGACATGGGCCGGGCTGAGCACGATGTCGGCCAGCTCGGCCAGAAAGGCGGCGCCGCCCACGCTGTCCAACTGGCCCTGGTCGGCCAGGCGGGAGGAGACGGTGATCTCGTCCACGGGCTGGCCCTTGTCATAGAGAACCAGCATGGCGGCGAAGATCAGGCCGTGGCGGCGGTCGTAGAAATCCTCGGGCTTGAGCGTGGCGGCGATGCCGGCCAGCACCTCCACGCCGTGGGCCAGCACTCCCCCCAGGACCCCCTGCTCGGCGGCCAGGTCCTGGGGGGGAAGGCGACGGGGGCCTGCGCTGGGCTCGGCCACGCCCTTACTCCTCGGCAGCGGCCTCCTGGGCCTGCTGGCTGTCGGCCTCGGCGGCGATCGCGCCCGCCTCGGGCTCCACCACCACCTTGACCTCCACCACCACCTGGGGATGGAGCTTGACCTTTATCAGGTGCTCGCCCAGGCGCTTGATGGGCTGCTCCATGAGGATGCGGCGGCGGTCGATGTCATGGCCGGCGTCGGCCAGGGCCTTGGCCACGTCCATGTTGGTCACCGAACCGTAGAGCTTGCCGCCCTCGCCGGAACGGGCCACGATGGTCACGCCCACGCCGGTTAGTTTGGCCGCATCGCCCTTGATGCGCGCGGCTTCCTTGGCCTGGGTCGCGGCAATGCGCTTCTGCTCCGCTTCCACGGCGGCCACGTTCTTCTTGGTGGCGGCGATGGCCAGGCCTTGGGGCACCAGGTAATTGCGGCCGTAGCCGTCCTTGACCTCCACCACCTCGCCCGGATCGCCCAGACCCAGCACTTCCTTGGTGAGGATGACCTTCATTGGCGTTCCTTTCGCGATCAGGCCGACTGTTTGCCGTCGAGCCGCCTGAAATTGAACCATAGATCAAACAGCCCCGCCAGCGCCACCAACAGGGCCAGAAAAACTTCCACCGCCACCAGGGCGTACAGCCCCGCCCTGAGCATGCGGGGCGCGTTCTTTTTCTCCAGCCAAAAAGCCACCACGGCCATGCCCTGGAAGAAATAGATCACGCCCAGGGGCAACAGCGCGTTAAGCCCGGCCCAGGAAACCCAGCCCTCGCCCACCCAGGTCAGGCCGCCAGCGGCGATCAACAGCCACACCAGGCGTTCCGGAGCCTGCCAGCCGTTCAAGGGCTCCGGCGGCGGCTCCAGGGGCTTTAGCCTGCGCCCCAGAATCCGGGCCAGGAGCAGGTTGGCCCAGGCCAGGACCAGTGAGCCGGCGCAAAGGATGCCCGGGGCCAGACGCAGGATCAGGCGCCCCGTCTGCACCAGGGCCGAGCGCAGTTCCTCAAGGCTCTCGGCGTCCATGCCCGCCTGGCGCGAGGCGGCCATGAAGGTGTCCAGCTCCTGGTGCCAGGCCGCCCGCCACACCGCCAGCGATTCGCTGCCCGGAACCAGGCCCGACAAGAGCAGCAGGACCACTCCCGCCGCCACTCCGGCCAGGGCCGCCGTGCCCAGGGCCAGCGGCTCGCCCACCCGATGGTGGGGAGCCTCTCCCAGCACCAGGACCATGGCGGCGTAGTACAGAAAGTACAGGCCGCCAGCCCCGACGCTGAATACCTGGCCCATGAGCAGCGCGCCGGCCAGGGTCAGTCCCAAGGCCAGGCGCCCGGCCTTTAGCCCCCGCTGGCGGTAGGCCAGGATCAGGGGCAGCGGCGTCCAGATCACCCACAGGGCCCCCAGCACGGGTATGAACCAGGGGGCCACAAACAACATGAGCGAGGCAAGCGCCGCTCCGGCGGGAGCCAGCCAGGGGCCGGCGCTCTGGGGAGTCATGGGCGGTTGCCTGCCCAGGCCCGGCCTAGGACATGCTCGAGGCCGCGAAGGGCAGCAGAGCGATATGTCTGGCCCGCTTGATGGCCTCGGTCAGCTCCCGCTGATGGCGCGCGCAGCAACCGCTGATGCGCCGGGGAATGATCTTGCCCCGCTCGGTGGTGAAGTAACGCAGCGTGCGCGGGTCCTTGTAGTCAATGGCCAAGGAAGAGTCGGCGCAGAACCGGCAGACCTTGCGACGACCATAACCACGCTTTCTTCTGATAGGTGCCATGTTCGCCTCCTAGTCCTCTTCTTCCTCGTCCTCGAAATCGCCCTCTTCCTCGTCATCCTCGCCACGGCGGCGGCGGGGGGACTCAAGCTCCTCCTGCTCGCGGGCGGCGCGGGCCGCGGCCTTGGCCTCGGCCTCGGCGGCGGCCCTGGCCACGGCCTCGGCGTCGAAGATGTCTTCCTTCTTCACGGTGAGGAAGCGGATGACGCGCTCGTCGATCTTGAAGTTGCGCTCCATCTCGGCCACGGTCTCGGGCAGGGCGCCGTACTCAAAGAGCACGTAGTAGCCCTTGCTGAACTTCTTGACCTCGTAGGCCAGACGGCGGCGGCCCCAGTGGTCGACCTTGACCATGGTGGAGCCGGCGTCCGTGAGGATGGCCGCGAACTTCTCCACCGTGGCCGCGGTTTCTTCCTCGGTCAGGTCGGGATTGATGATAAAAAGGGTCTCGTAATGGCGCATAAGGCCTCCTCGTGGTCTAAGCGTCCCCGGCTCCTGAACTTTCCGCAACCGTCCGGGGAAAGGAGTATATGATTGAAGCTGATTGATTACCACCCCGGCTGGGTCTTGTCAAGCGGCGTGCCCGCCGGGGGCATGGTCGAGTCGGTTGAGTGGCAGCCGCCAACCGACCCCGCCGGCTCCCGATGCGGCCTATATCAAGAAACAAAGACAGTGCCAGGAGCCCGTTGGGGTCGCTAAGCAATAGCGGCGCAGAGGCGAATCACGCCAGGGGCGCTTGGGCCAACAGCCCCGCCAACTGGCGGTCCGCCGGGCAGAGGTCATAGGCCAGCAGGTCCTTGGGATGCACCCAGCGCAGCTCCAGGTGCTCCAGGGCCCGGGGGTGGCCCTCCAGCAGGCGGCAGGCGAAGCAATGCAGTTCCAGAGCCCGCTCCGGCGTGCGCTGGCGCGCCAGCCCTAGGGCTCCCAGGACCTCCACGGCCACGCCCAGTTCCTCCTGTATCTCGCGCGCCAGGCAGTCGGCCAGGCCCTCGCCGGGGCGCTGCTTGCCGCCGGGCAGCTCCCACAGGCCGCTGTCGGCCCGCCGGGCCAGCAAGAGGCGGCCCTGTTGCCAGATGGCCGCGCAGGCCACCACCAGGGGCGGGGCTCCGGCGGACTCGTTCACGGCTGCGGCCCGTTGGCGCCGCCCTGGCCCTTGCGCTCGGAGAGCATGCCGGTCTTTAGCTGCAAGTAGCGCTCCTGGGCGTCCTGGTAGTTGGGGTCCTTGTCCAGGAGGCGCTCGTAGGTCTGCAAGGCCTTTTGCTCCTGGCCGGCGGCCTCGTAGAGCCCGGCCAGCTTGAGCAAGAGGGCCAGGTCCTGGGGCAGGTTCTTCACGCCCAGTTCCAGGGCCTTGATGGCCCCGGCGGTGTCGTCCTTGTCCAGGGCCAGGGCGGCGCGCAGCTGGTACAGATTGGCCTGCTTGGCGCCGCTGGCCAGGGCCTGGTCCAAGAGGCCGGCCAGGGCCTGGGGCCGCTCCTTGGCCAGGGCGGCGTAGAGGCGCTCCAGCAGGGGGGCTTGGTCCGGGTGGTCCTTGAGCAAGACCTGGGCCTGGGTTAGGGCCTGGTCCCAGCGCCCCAGGCGCAAGAGGGCCTCCAGGATCAGGCGGCCCACCTGGCGGTCGCCAGGCTTGCCCTTGGCCGCGGCGTTAAGGCTCTCCAGGGCCGGCTCCCAGCGCTCCATGTCCATGAGCAACACGCCCAGGTTGTAGTCCAGGTCAGGGTCGTGGGGGCTGGTCTTGGTCAGACGCTGGTAGACCTTGAGCAGGTTGGGCCGGTCCTCCAGGTCCTCGTAGAGATGGGCCAGCCGGAGCCACAGGGCGCTGTCCTCGGGGCGCAGCAGGGCGGCCCGTTCCAGCTCGGCGGCGGCATCGGCCTTGCGTCCGGCCTGGAGATAGGCCTCGCTCAGGCTCAGGTGGGCTTCCAGGTTGGCGGGGGCCAGCTGGGCGGCCCGGCGCTGGGCTTCCAGGGCCCCTGCGGTGTCGCCCAGTTGCCCCTTGATCTCGGCCGTCACCCGCCAGACGTTGGCGT
>JAKAGJ010000084.1 GCA_021815655.1 Deltaproteobacteria bacterium
GTGACGGAGATATTCGGCCAGGGCGTCGCCGGCCTGGGAGGTGATGCGGGGGGCATAAAGCGGGTTTATCAATAGGGTCTGGCCGCGCCATTCCAGGATCAGGCGCTCCAACTGAAAGGCGAAGATGTCGGCGGTCTTGTGGGCCAGGGCCAGGCCCAGCCCTTGCCCCCGCCAGCGCGCGGGCACGGCCAGGCCCTGGTGGATCAGCCCCAGGGTGATGGAGGGCGTCTGGCCGTCATCGTAGATCAGGGAGATCTCCAGGTTGAAGCAGGACACCCCCAAGGGCTGGCCCAGCCGGCCCTTGGCAAAGACAAAGAGTTCGTAGCGGATGCGGTCGTTGTGCCAATCGCCGTTGCCCCAGGGGTGCCGGTCCTGGGGCCGGGCGGGCAGGGCTAGGCCCAACAAGGCCTGCAAGACGTCTGGCGCCACAAAGCTGGGCTGATCGAAGAAGACCAGAGAGGCCAGACCGGGGTGTTGGCCGCCGGAGCGCCGGCCGGGCAGATCGGCCGGGCGGACCTCCCCTTGATATGAGTCGTCAGGGGCCTCCACGCAAGACCCCTGCCACAGGTGCAATTGGCCGTCCATGCTGGCCGTCCCCGCTACGAGCTTCCCTGGCCGGCACATTAGCACAAAGCCACCCCTCGACCCCAGCCTAAAAGGCGGTGGCCAGACGGTTAGGCGCTAGAGGGGCAGGGCAGGGCGGAGATGGAGGCCTGAACGAAAACCCCGAGGCACGGTCGCGGCTGGCGACGGCCTCGGGGACCTGAGCTCTGACCCAGGGCGGGTCAGCCAGTCATAGTTTGGTGCCGTCGGCCGGATTTGAACCGGCACGGGTCTCCCCACCGCCCCCTCAAGACGGCGTGTCTACCAATTCCACCACGACGGCAGTTGGTTACCTACTTGGCACCCTGGGCGGGCGCCGGGACCGGGGCCGGAGCGGGCGCCGGAACGGCGGGCTCGGGCGCCGGGGCTGTCTGGGCCGGAGGCGTGGAGGTCACCTCGTCCATCACCGAGGGCGGAGCGCCCTTGCCGGAGAAGATGGCCAGGCCCAGGGAGGTGAGCATGAAGACCAGGGCCACCACCGTGGTCATCTTGGCCAGGAAGGTGGTGGCGCCGGCGCTGCCGAAGACGGTCTGGGATGAGCCGCCAAAGGCCGCGCCCATGGAGGCGCCCTTGCCGGCCTGCAACAGCACCACCAGCACCAGGGCCACACAGGCCAGGACGTGGATGATGATAACGGCGGTGGTCATGTTCCTGCCTTGGGTCGTCGGTTACACGGCCTGGATAATGCCCAGGAAATCCGCGGCGTTCAACGAGGCTCCACCCACCAGGGCGCCATCAACCTCGCTCTGATTCAAAAGGCCGGCCGCGTTGGCCGGCTTGACACTCCCTCCATACAGGATTCTGGTGCCGTTTGCAACTTCTTTGTCAAACCGGTAGTCAAGCCAAGCCCTTATGAAGGCATGCGCCTCATTGGCCTGCTGGGCGCTAGCGTTAACTCCAGTGCCGATGGCCCACACCGGCTCATAGGCCAGGATCAGTCCGCCCAGGTCGTTGGCGGCCAATCCCGCCAAGGCCCCGGCCAACTGGCTCTCCAAAACGCCCTGGGTCTGGTCCTTCTGGCGCTCGGCCAGGGTTTCGCCCACGCACAGGATGGGCACCAGGCCCCCGGCCAGGGCGGCCGCCACCCGCAGGCCGGCAGTCTTCTCGCTCTCGCCGAAATACTGGCGCCGCTCCGAATGGCCGATGATGACGTGGCTGGCGCCGGCGGCCCTGACGAGAGGCGCGCTCACTTCGCCGGTGTAGGCCCCCTGCTCCTCCCAGAAGATGTTCTGGGCCGCCAGGAGCACCATCGAACCGGCCAGACGGGTGCCCACCGCGGCCAGGGCCAAGGCGGTGGGGGCCACCAGCACGTCCAAATCCGCGTCCTTTAGCCCCTCGGCCACCCGGCCGGCCAGATCCACCGACTCGGCCAGGGTTTTGTGCATCTTCCAGTTGCCGGCCACCATCTTGCGTCGCGTCATGTCCCCTCCCTGCCTTGCCGTTTGCTTGGCCTGCCCACAGGCAGGGCTAGGCCTGGCGCTGGTGTCCCTCCAGGCCGGTGAAGCCGCCCAGGGCCTCCACGGCCGGCAGGGTCTCGCCGGTGAGCAAGGCCAGGAAGGCGCCGCCGCCGGTGGAGATGTAGCTGATGTTGTCGGTCTCGCCGGCGTTGTGGATGGCCACGTCGGTGTCGCCGCCGCCGATGATGGTCAGGGCGTAGCTCTGGGCCAGGGTGCTGACCATGTTGTAAGTGCCGCGGCTGAAGGCGTCCATCTCGAAGGCGCCCATGGGGCCGTTCCAGATGATGGTCTTGCAGTCCTTCAAGGCCTCGCGGTAGAGCAGGCTGGTGGCCGGGCCGATGTCCATTATCATCCAGTCCTTGGGCACGTCCTGCACGGTGACCAGCTTGGTTTCGGCCTTGGGGTCCATGCGCTCGGCCACCACGCAGTCCACGGGGATGAAGACCTTGACCCCGTGGCGCTTGGCGTTGCGCAGGAGCACATTGGCCACCGGCACCAACTCCTCCTCGTAGAGGCTTTTCCCCACGTCGTAGCCCACGCTCATCAGGAAGGTGTTGGCCATGGCCCCGCCGACGATGATCTTGTCGGCGTGATTAAGGAGGTTTTCCAGGGCCGGCAGCTTGGTCATGGCCTTGGCCCCCCCCACCACGGCGGCCAGAGGCCGGGCCGGGTCCAGGAGTGAGCGCCGGAAGTAGTCCAACTCCTTCTTCATGGTGAAGCCGGCCACGCTAAGGGCGGCGTGCTGCACGATGCCCACCACCGAGGCGTTCTCGCGGTGAGCCACGGCAAAGGCGTCGTTGACGTAGACATCGCACAGGCTGGCCAGCTCCTTGCTGAAGCTGTCATCGTTGAGGGTCTCGCCGGGGTGGAAGCGCAGGTTCTCCAGGACCAGCACTTCGCCGGGCTTCAGGTCCTTGACCATCTTGGTCACGCCTTTGCCCACGCAGTCCGGGGCCAGCTTGACCTCGTGGTCTTCTTTCTTGAGCAGGCGGGCCAGGCGCCGGGCCACCGGGGCCATGGAGAGCTTGTCCACCACCTTGCCCTTGGGCCGGCCCATGTGCGAGGCCACGATGACCTTGGCGCCTTCGTCCAGGGCGTAGTTGATGGTGGGCAAGGCGGCGCGGATGCGGTTGTCGTCGGTGATGTTCAGGTCCGCGTCCAGGGGCACGTTGAAATCCACGCGGATGAAGACGCGCTTGTGGTGCAGGTCCACCTCATTGATGAATTTCATGGCTTATCCCTCGAAATCTGGCGGCCAGGCCCCCGGGAACGGAGCGCCACGGTCAGCCTATTATAAGTCATTAAAAACGAAAAGTTGTCGCTATGCTCAAAGTAAATACTTAGCCTTTGCCTGGGCACCGGCTGGCGGGCAGCCGCCGCCCAGGGTTGGCCTTGGTCTACAGCCTGCCGGCCAGATGGGCGGCCAGGTCGATAAGGCGATGGGTGAAGCCCATCTCGTTGTCGTACCAGGAAAGTATCTTGACCATGCGTCCGCTCATGACCTGGGTCAGGGGCGCGTCCACCACCGAGGAGTAGGAACTGGAGGTGTAGTCCACCGAAACCAGGGGCACGTCGGTGACGGCCAGGACACCCTTCATGGGGCCCAGGCTGGCGGCCTTGAGGGCCTCGTTGACCTCCTGGGCGGTGACGTCGCGCCCCAGGCGGCACACCAGGTCCACCACCGAGACGTTGGGCGTGGGCACCCGGATGGCCATGCCGTCCAGCTTGCCCTTGAGCGCCGGGATCACCTCGGTCACCGCCCGGGCGGCGCCGGTGGTGGTGGGGATGATGGACATGGCCGCGGCGCGGGCGCGGCGGATGTCCTTGTGGGAGCCGTCCAGGATGCGCTGGCTCATGGTGTAGGAGTGGATGGTGGTCATGAGCCCATGCTCAAAGCCGAAGCTGTCGTTGAGCACCTTGGCCACCGGGGCCAGGCAGTTGGTGGTGCAGGAGGCGTTGCTGACGATGTGGTGCTGGCTGGGGTCATAGTCCTGGTGGTTGACGCCCATGACAAAGGTGCCGTCCACGCCCTTGCCCGGGGCGCCGATGGCCACCTTTTTGGCTCCGGCGTTGATGTGCCCCTGGCTGCCGTCACGCTTGGTGAACTTGCCGGTTGTCTCCAGCACGATCTGCACGCCCAGGTCTTTCCAGGGTATTTCCGCTGGGTTGGCAACCCGGGTGATCTGCACCCGGCGGCCCTCGATGGTCAGGGAATCGTCGTCATGCTCCACGTTGCCGGCAAAGGTGCGGTGCACGGAATCGTATTTGAGCAGGTGAGCCAGTTGAAAGGAATCGGCGCGGCTGTTAAGGGCCACCAGTTCCAGGTCCTTGTGGCCGCTGCCCAGGATGCGGGCCGCCAGCCTGCCAATACGACCGAAACCATTGATGCCGACCTTTACCGCCATGGGGAAACCTCCTATGCCCTAAGGGGCTATTGGGCAAGACCCCTGACCGGGGCCGCCGATGGTTGGGATGGCCTAAAAGCATTAAATGCCGCTACAACAAGCCTCGCGGCCCGTGAAAGGCGGCAACCGGTAATTGCTAGTGAACCTCTTGCATTACAAAAGGTTGTCTTTACCATAATGTAATCGCTGGTACCCCGCAGGGTCAAGAATTTTCGCCGCCAGGGCCATCCAGCCCGGCCAGGTCGGCGTTAAGCAGCAGGGCGTCCTCGCCCTCGGGCTGATAGTAGCCGCGGCGACGCCCCACCTCCGCGAAGCCCAGAGAGGCATACAGGCGCCGGGCGGCCAGGTTGCTGGGGCGCACCTCCAGGCTGGCCCAGGTGGCCCCCCGCCGGTGGGCCTGGCGCAGGCCCTGGAGCAAGAGGGCCCGGCCCAGGCCCCGGCCGCGCAGGCCGGGATGCACGGCGATGTTCTGAATCTGGGCCTCGTCCACCACCAGCCACAGGATGAGATAGCCCACCACCTGGCGCCCGGGCAGGGCCAGGGCCGCCAGGCACAGGGCCTGGGGAAAGACCACCTCGGCCTCGAATATCCGGCGTTCCCAGGGATGGCTGAAACAGGCGCGCTCGATGGCCATCACCTGGTCCAGGTGCTGGTGCTTGAGCTGGGTGATGAGCAGGCGCGCCCCCTCCGGCGGGGCCGGCGCTTCGGCAGGATGTTGGGAAGGTCCTTCCATGGATTTTTTTAAATCGAGCCAACCGAAGTTAATTCGGCCAACTCTCCCCAAAAGCGTGACGCTTGGCGCCCGCGCGTTTGGGCGGGCCGTCCCCCGGAGCCCCCGAGCAAACGCAATTTGCCCGGGGTGGGTGCTTGGCCCGCTAACAGGCTGTTTTTCAACAGCCTGTCAGGATGAGAGGATTTCCCCGGCAACCGAGATGGCCCCCCGCCCGGCGTCGCAGACCAGGCGGGCCAGGTCGGCCAGAGTCTTGCCCTGGCGGGAAGTGGCGGCCTTGATGATCATGGGCAGGTTCACCCCGGTGACCACCTCCACCTTGCCCTCGGCCAAAAAGGCCAGGGAGATGTTGTTGGGCGTGCCGCCGAACATGTCGGTGAGCACCAGGACGCCCTCGCCTTTTTCCACCTTGGCCAGGGCGCCCGTCAGGGAGCGGCGCAGCTGGTCCACCTCCAGGTTGGACTCCACGGAGACGGTTTCCACCTGCTCGATATTGCCCAGGATGAACTCGGCGGCGTTGACCAGTTCGCGCCCCAGGCGGGCGTGGGTAATGACCACCAGGCCGATCAAGTGCTTCCCCCTGTCGCGTCCAGCCGGTGGCCGGCCGGGCGCCCTGCCTGTGGCTAGCCCAGGCTGATGTCCCGGTGACGAATGGTCAGGCGGTAGCCGGGGCCGGCCAATTCCTTGGCCAGCCATTCCACCACCGCCACGGAACGGTGCTTGCCCCCGGTGCATCCCACGGCCACGGTGAGCTGGCTCTTGCCCTCCTGGTGGTACAGCGGCAGGAGGAAGGCCAGCAACTCTTTGAACCGGCTCAGGAATGCCACGGTGGTCTCTTGTTTGAATAGGTAATCTACCACCGCCGCGTCGCGGCCGTCAAGGCTGCGCAGCTCGTCCACAAAGTAGGGATTGGCCAAAAAACGCACATCCATGACCAGGTCGGACTCAGGGGGCAGCCCGTACTTGAAGCCGAAGGTCATGAAGTTGACCTGCATGGCCGCGGGCGGGGCCAGGCGCGAATAGAGCCTCAAGACCTCCTGGCGCAGCTCATGCACGGTGAAACGCGAGGTGTCCATGATCTGGGTGGCCCGCAGGCGGAAGGGCTCCAGGAGCCGACGTTCGCGCTTGATGCCGTCCAGCAGGTTGCCCCTGACCTCGGCCAGGGGGTGTTGCCGCCGTGTCTGGGAAAAGCGGCGAAGGAGGGCCTCGTCGCTGGCCTCCAGAAAGAGTATCTCCAGCTCGAAGCCGCGGTCGGAGAGATCCTGGAAGATGCGCGGGAAGCTTTCCACGAAGCGCGGGGCGCGCACATCCATGACCAGGGCGGCCTTGAAGGGCTCGCCCACGTATTCGAGCGGCAGGTTGACGAAGGCGGGCAGAAGCTCCACCGGCAGGTTGTCCACGGCGTAAAAGCCCAGGTCTTCAAGGGCCTTAAGCGCGGTGGACTTGCCGGAGCCCGACAGCCCGGTGATAACCACGAAGCGGGCGTTGCCGCGCTGGGCGCTGCCGGGCAAAGACGTTAGAACTCCTCGTCCTGGGCCTGGATGAGTTGGAACATCTCCTGGGCGTCCTTGGCCTGCATCAGGTCCTTGCGCACGGCCAGGCTTTTCAGCAGGCGCGAGATGCGGGCCAGGGCCTTGAGGTGCACCCCGGCCGAATTCTCCGGGGCCACCACCAGGAAAAAGAGATGGGCCGGCTTGCCGTCCAGGGAGTCGAAGTCCACTCCGGCCCGGGAGCGGCCAAAGGCCAACTGCAACTCTTCCAGTTGCGGCAGCTTGCCGTGGGGGATGGCGATGCCGTCGCCGATGCCGGTGGAGCCCAGGCGCTCGCGTTCCAGGAGCACCTCCATCAGGCGGTCGGGGTCCAGGTCCGGGCGCTGCTGGCAGAGTACTTGGCACAGCTCCAGCATCACCGCGCGTTTGTTGCGGGCCTGCAGGTCGGGGACGATCTGCTCTTGGCGTAAAATCTCGGTTAGTTTCATGTCCTGGAGCGCCTTCGGCCGGTTGCTATTGGGGTTCGATCAGGCCGAAGTTGCCGTCGGCGCGCCGGTATATGACGTTGAGCGACTCGGTGCGGGAGTTGATGAAGACCAGGAAGTCATCGCGGGAAAGGTCCAACTGCATGGCCGCCTCGTCGGCGTCCATGGGCTTGGCGGTCAGGCTCTTGGTCTTGATGATGCGCGGCTCGTCCTCGGCCAGGCTTTCGGCCTCCATGACGTCGACCTTGAAGGGCACCTCGCGGTCCTTGTTGGTGTCGCGGTTGACCTTCTTGAGCTTCTCCCGGTAGCGCTTGACCTGCTTTTCCAGCTTGTCCATGACCATGTCGATGGCGCTGTACAGGTCGCCGGTGGTCTCCTGGCCGTGAATTTTGAAGCCGGAGGCGTAGATGACCACGTCGGCGTCGTGGC
>JAKAGJ010000085.1 GCA_021815655.1 Deltaproteobacteria bacterium
GCTGGTGGCTTTTGCTTGCGCGCGCGCCTGGGGTTTGCCCCGGCCGCCGCTAATGCCCCCGGGGCTTGGGCGGGCGCGCCCGCACCCGGGCGTCCACGGCCAGGGCGCCGCCCGGCCCCACCAGCAAGGGGTTGATGTCCAGCTCCTCCAGTTGGGGCAGGCGGTCGATGAGGTTGGACACCAGGTTGACCACGCTTATCAGGGCCGGGCGGCTGGCCGCCGGACGGCCTCGGAAGCCCTTGAGCAGGGCCGCGCCCTTCAGTCCGTCCAGCATGGCCCCGGCCTCGCCATCGGCCAGGGGGGCCAGCCCCAGGCGCACGTCCTTGAGCACCTCGGCGGTGACACCGCCCAGGCCCAGCAGCACCAAGGGGCCGAAGGCGGGGTCGCGCTTGGCCCCCACGATCACCTCCTGGCCGCCGCTTATCATGCTCATCACCACCAGGCGCCGGGCCTGGAGGCGTTCAATCAGATCGGCGGCCGCCTTCTCCACGCTGGCGGCGTCCTCCAGGCCCAGCACCACGCCGCCCTGCTCGGTCTTGTGGCTCAAGTGGCCGCCCACGGCCTTGAGCGACACGGGAAAGCCCAGGGACTGGGCCGCGGCGGCGGCCTCGGCCGGGTCGCCGGCCACCAGGAAGGGGGCCACCGGCACCCCGGCGGCGGCGATGAGGTGCAGGGCCTCGGGCAGCTCCAGGTCGCCCTGGTGATCGGCGGTGGACAACACCCGCTCGACCCGGGCGGTGTCGAAGGTGCCGGCGCAGCCCAGGGGCTGGGCCGGGCGCTTGCCTCCGGCCCGCTGGGCCGCCGACAGGGCCATGACCGCGTCCTCGGTGGCATCGAACAGGGGCAGGCTGGAGATGGAGCGGGCCCGCTGCATCTCCTCGATGGTAATCAAAAGCACCATGGCCACGGGCTTGTTGTATTCACGGGCCAGGTCGCCGGCCTGGCTGACGAACTGGCGGCTGGGCTCGGCCTCGGAGCCGCGGTAGCCCAGCACCACCACCACGCCGTCCACGTTGTCCTGCTGCAAGGCGCCGCGCAGAATCTCCCGGTACAGCTCGAAATGAAAAAGGTCGCCCAGGTCCAGGGGGTTTTGCAGCTTGATAACCGAGGCCCGGAAGGCCTGCTGGATGGGCTCCAGGTAGGACTCCGGCAAGGCCGGCAGCTCCATGCCTTCCCGGAAGGCGGCGTCGGCGGCCACCACGGCGTGGCCGCCCGAGCGGGAGATCACCGCCAGGCGCCGGCCCTTGGGCCTGGGCAGGCACAGGCCCTTGAGAATGGTCAGGCCTTCGCCCACGGTGCGGGCGCGCACGGCGCCGGCCTGGGCCAGGGCCTCGTCCACCACCAGGTCGTCGTTGGCCAGGGCCGCGGTGTGGCTGTGGGCGATGTTGTGGCTTAAATGCGCGATGTTGGATTTGTGCACCACCACCGGCTTGTCCGTGGAGCGGATCAGCTGGCACATGCGCCGGCCGTCCACGATGGACTCCAGGTAGAGCAGGATCACCTTGGTGTCAGGGTCCTCGATGTAGTAGGCCAGCAGGTCTTCCTCGTTGACATTGGCCTTGTTGCCCACCGAGGCGAAGTTGCAGATGCCCAGGCCCTCCTGGGCCGCGCGGTGCAGGTAGGTCAGGCCGATGCCGCCGCTCTGGCAGATCAGGGACACGCCGCCCTGGGGCGCCTTCTGCCCCAGCAGGGGGAAGGGCAAGGCCAGGCCGCTGTGGGTGCAGATGACGCCGATGCAGTTGGGGCCGATGAAGCGCAGGTCATGACGCTGGGCGCTGGCCTTGATCCGGGCTTCCAGGTCCGCGTGGCCTTCCAGTTCCGAGAAGCCCCCGGTCTCGATCACCACCCGCTTGATGCCCTTTTGGCCGCAGGACTCCAGGATGTCCGGCACCGTGGCCGCCGGGGTGAGGATCACGGCCAGGTCCGGCACTTGAGGCAGCAGGCCCACGTCGCTGTATATGGGCTGGCCCTGGTATTCGCCGCCGCGAGGCGAGACATAATAGACCGGGCCGGGAAAGCCGTAGGCCTCCAGGTTGGCCACGATGTTGCGGCCCATGTTGCCAGGACGGGGTGAGACGCCGATCACGGCCACGGACTGGGGATGGAAGAAGCCTCGCATCAGTAACCTCGCTTCCACGGGGATGACTTGCCCGGGCGCCAACCTGGGCCGCGAGCTGCTTCTCGCGGCGGCCGGGCGCCTCAGGTCACGGTGATGAATTCCTTTTCCGGCAGCTTGAGGCAGGTGAGCCGCAGGCCGAAGCCGGCCCCGGTGTCGATGCCGATGAGCCCCGGCTGCTCCAGGGGCTGGGCAAAGGGCGTGTGGCCGAAAACCACCGTTTTGCCGAAGTCCCACCGACTGTAGATGAACTCGTCGCGGATCCACAACAGGTCCCGCTCCTGCTGGCTGGCCAGGGGCAGGCCCGGCTTCAGGCCGGCATGAACGAAGATGTAATCCTCTGTCTCGTGATACAGGGGCAGGGAGCGCAGGAACTCCAGGTAAGGCTCGGGCAGTTGGTGCAGGGTCTCCAGGGTCAGGCCAAAGGAACGCAGCGTCTCCCAGCCGCCGTTGGCCAGGAACAGTTCGGTGCGATGTCCCCGCATGGCGTCCAGCAGCATGCGCTCGTGGTTGCCCATGAGCAGCACCGTCTCGGGGCGTTGGGCCTGGCAGGCCATCAGCGCCTCCAGGATGAGGCGGGAGTCGGGTCCGCGGTCGATGTAGTCGCCCAAAAAGACCAGCCTGGTGCCCGCCGGCTGGGCCGGCAGCACCTCGCCGCAAACCTTGCGCAACAGGCCGTAGTGACCGTGCAGGTCGCCCACGGCCAGGATATGTGCGGCAGATGCCATGGGGTAACTATTTCACCGGCAGGCCCCGGTGTCAAGGTGAACACTGAATCACAATTCATGGCCCCGCGAGGGTGATTCCATCCGGCCCCACCACCGGGCGCCAGCTTTACAAACCTAGATAGGCCTTGCGCACATGGGGGTCGGCCAGGAGTTCTCGGCTGGGTCCCGAAAGGGCCACGCCACCGTCCTCCAGCACGTAGCCCCGGTGGGAGATGCCCAGGGCATGGAAGACGTTCTGCTCGATGACCAACAGCGAGGTGCCCTGTTGGTTGATCTGCTCTATGATCTCGAAAATGGTCTCCACCAAGAGCGGCGAGAGCCCCAGGGAGGGCTCGTCCAGCATCATCAGGCTGGGCAGGCTCATCAGCCCGCGGCCGATGGCCAGCATCTGCTGCTCACCGCCGGAGAGCGTGCCGGCCTTTTGTTTCAGTCGCTCCTTGAGACGGGGGAAGTAGGCAAAGACCTGCTCCAGGGTCTGACCGGCCCGGCGGATGGGCTCGGGGAACTGGGCTCCCATTTCCAGGTTTTCCAGCACCGTCAGCGAGGGGAAGACCTGGCGTCCCTCGGGCACGTGGCTGATACCCAGTTCCACGATGGCCGAGGGCGTCAGCCGGGTGATATCCCGGCCCTGGAATTGGATGGAGCCCGCGCGGGGGTGCAGCAGGCCGGAGATGGCCTTCAAGGTGGTGGACTTGCCCATGCCGTTACTGCCGATGACCGAGACCACCTCGCCCGCTCCCACCGTGAGGCTCACGCCGCGCAGGGCCTGCAAGTCGCCGTAATAGACGTCGATGCCCTTGAGCTCAAGCATGTTTGAGCCCCCGCCCCAGGTAGGCCTCGATCACCTCCTGATTGCCCACCACCTCCTGGGGGGTGCCCTGGGCGATGAGCTGGCCGTAGTTTATCACCAGCACCCGCGAGGCCAGGGCCATCACCCCGCGCATCACGTGCTCGATCAACAGGATGCCCACCCCCTGGGCATTGATGCGCCGGATGAAGGCGATCAGTTCGTCCACCTCGGTAGGGTTGAGCCCGGCCATGACCTCGTCCAGCAAGAGCACCTTGGGCCGGGTGGCCAGGGCCTTGGCCAGCTCCAGGCGCTTGCGCAGGGGCAGGGGCAGGCCGGTGGCCGGGGACTGGGCCAGGTGCCCCAAGCCCACGAAACCCAGTACCTCGCACGCCAATGCCCGGGCCCGCGCCACGGATTTCTCGCGAAGGAGCGCCCCCACCATTACGTTGTCCAGCACCGAGATGTTGAGGAAGGGGCGCACGATCTGGAAGGTCCGCGCCAGGCCCAGTTCACATATGCGGTTGGGCGCCAGCCCCACCAGGGTTTGCCCCTCCAGCAGCACCTCGCCCTGCTCGGGGCGCAAGAAGCCGCTCAGGCAGGCGAAGACCGTGGTTTTGCCGGCGCCGTTGGGGCCGATCAATCCCAACATCTCGCCCGGGCGGAGTTGGAAGGATAGCCCGTCCACGGCGGTGAGCCCGCCGAAGTGCTTGCCCAGGTCCTTGACCCTCAACAGCTCCACGGCCTCATTCCTCCAGCTTGAGCCAGGGGCGCAAGGCCCGCGCCAGGTAGACCAGGATGCCCTGGCGCATGAACAGCACCACCAGGATGGCCAGCACCCCGTAGAGCACCAGGTGTAGTCCCTCCAGGCCGCTTTGGGCGAAATAGGTACGCGAGACCTCGGAGAGCGGGGTGAGCACGAAGGAGCCGATGATGGGACCCAGCACCGTGCCCAGGCCGCCGATGATGGGGCGCAGGATCAAGTCGATGCTTAGAGCCATGCCGAACATGGAGTTGGGGCTGAGGTAGAAGACGTAGTTGGCATAAAAGGTGCCGGCCAGGCTGGTCATGAAGGCGCTGATGGCGATGGCGATCATGCTGTATTTGAAGGAATCGACGCCCAGGGCCAGGGCCGCCTGCTCATCCTCGCGGATGGCCACCATCAGGCGGCCGGTGCGCGAGCGCGCCAGGAGGTGCACGGCCAGCGAGCCCAGCACCATGAAGCCCAGGCTGATGTAGTAGTAGTGCACATTGCCCCGGAACTGGAAATTGGCGAACCCGGGGTGGAAGTCCAGGAAGATGCCCGAGAAGGAGCCCACGGCGTCGATGTGGCTGACCACCAGGCGGGCGATCTCGGCGCAGGAGATGGTCAGGATGACGAAGTACACGCCTCGCAGGCCGAAGCGGAAGCCCAAGTAGCCCAGGCCCAAGGCCACCACCGCCGCCAGCGCCCCGCCGGCCAGCATGCCCAGCCAGGGGGTGAGCCCGAATTTCTGGGCCAGGAAGGTGGAGACATAGGCCCCGATGCCCACGTACAGGGCGTGCCCCAGGGAGATGTGCCCGGTGTAGCCGGTGAGCACGTTCCAGGACTGGCCCAGGTAGGCATAGTAGAAGATCATCACGAAGATGCCCAGCAGGTACTTGTCCAGCACCAGGGGCAGGAGGAGCAGCACGGCCAGCAAGAGGCCCAGCAGCAGGTAGAGCCGCCTCATCGCCGCCCCCCGAAGAGCCCCTGGGGCTTGTAGAGCATGATGAGCACCAGGAGGCCGAAGCTCACCACCTGCTTGAGGGTGGCCGGCAGCGCCAGGGTGGCCAGGGATTCGGTGACCCCCAGGATAAGCCCGCCCACCAGGGCGCCCAGGAGGTTGCCCATGCCTCCCAGGATCACCACCACGAAGGCCGTGGTGGTGAAGTCGTGCCCCAGGTAGGGCGATACGGGCATCAGGGGCAACAGGAGCGCTCCGGCGGCGCCGGTGGTGGCGGCGCCCAGGCCAAAGGCGATGTTGTTGACGCGGTCCACCTTGATGCCCACCAACTGGGCGCCCAGGCGGTTGTCGGCGGCGGCGCGGATGCGCTTGCCCGTGGCGCTCTTTTTCAGGAACAGCACCAGGAACACGGTGAAGGCGATGGCCAGACCGAAGGCGATGAGCCGCGAGACATCCACCGTGGCCGAGCCCAGGGTGAAGGTGGCCAGCCCCAGGGCCGTGGAGGGGCTGCGGGGGTCGGGCCCCCAGAACAGGAGCGCCAGGTTCTCCAGGATCAGGCCCATGGCCACCAGGGGCAACACCTGCATGGCCTCGGGGAAATCCAGGATGCGGTTGACCACCGTGGACTGCATGACGTAGCCCAGCACGAAGATGGCGCCGGCGGCCAGGGGCAGGGACAGATAGGGGTCCAGGCCCAGCAGCACCAAAAGCCAATAGGAGATGTACATGCCCATAACCATCATCTGGCCGTGGGCGAAGTTGATAACCCCCATCACCCCAAAGATCAGGGAGAGACCCACGGCGGTCAGCCCGTAGATCCCTCCCAGCAGAATTCCCTGGATCAGAAGCTGGAACGCGAGCGCCAGACTCATCAACCCCGGTCCCAGAGCTGCGGCGCGGGGAAGGTGAACTCGGCCTGGGCGAACTTCTTGGGCAGCACCACCTTGACCCGCTTCAAGGGGTCGGGATCGGGCAGCACCTGGACCATGGCCGTGGTGGCGTTGATGTTGTCGCCATTGGGCGCGAAGCGCACGGGATCGCCCACCATGGGGTGGTCCTTGAAGTTGGTGGCCTTCAAGGCGGCCACGATCTTGTCGGGGTCGGTGGAGGCGGCGCGCTCCAGGGCGTCGGCGATGACCAGCACCCCCGTGTAGGCCCAGCCGGTGTTGGTGTCCAGATAGGCCTTGTACTTCTGCTCAAAGAGCTTGTTGGCCTCCTGGTAGACGGGGCTGGCGGGGTTGACCCAGGGCACGTTGTCCATCACGTACAGGGCCAGCTTGTCCAGGTCGCGCACCACCTGGGGCTCGTACCAGCCCGGCGAGCCGGGGCTGATGATGCCCATAAGCTCCACCCGCTGCTTGTACAGCTCGCGGGTCAGTATCATGCTGTCGCCGGGGCGGCAGATGGGCAGGAGCAGGTCGGGCTTGGCGGCCTTGATCTTGGCCACCTCGCCGGAGAGATCGGGTATGCCCAAGGGATAGGTGATCTCCTCCACGATCTCGATGCCGGTGTTTGCCGCCTTGAAATGCTTGATGAAGAAGCCGCCCTGGGTCTTGCCGAAGGCGTCGCCCACGTAGGTGACCACGGCGCGCTTGGGTGAGAGCTTCTTCTCGGCCATTATCTCCTTGATGAAGTCCACGCCGCGCTGGGCAAAGGCCGTGGAGGTGGGAAAGATGCGGAAGGTGTACTTGTAGCCCTTCTGGGTGATGTCGTCCAGGGTGGCCACGTCCACCAGGAAGGGCACCCCCCGCTGCTCGGCCAGGGTGGCCACGGCCATGCCGGTGCCGCTCTCGAAGGCCCCCACCAGCACCACGGCGCCTTCTTTTATAAGGCGGTCGGCCTCGGAGCGCCCCACCTCGGACTTGGTCTCGCTGTCGCCCAAGAGAAGCTCCAGCTTGGCCCCGCCCAGGGACTTGATGCCGCCCCGGGCATTGATGAATTCGGCGGCCATCTGGTTGCCGCGGCGCTGGCCCTGGCCGATCACCGCCAGGGGACCGGTGGCCGGTTGGATGGAGCCAATCTTGATGGGCTTGGGCTCGGCCTTGAGCAGGGTGGGTACGCCGAAGCTGAGCGCCATGACCCCCAGACCGGCCGTGCCGCAGGTCTTCAGGAAGGCGCGTCGGCTGACCCCATTATCGGCGGACTTATCATGTCCCATGACCCTCTCCCTTGCTGTGGAGGTTGCGGCCGCGGACCCAGTGGTCCTGGCCCGGAAAACCGGCCCCGCCTGGCAGGGCTGGCCGGACCTGAGTATAGCCAACT
>JAKAGJ010000086.1 GCA_021815655.1 Deltaproteobacteria bacterium
AGGACAAGGACCAAGCCGCCCAGTGACCCTGACCGCCTGAAACGGCGTGCCCGCCGCGGGGCGTAAACGGGTCGGGTGGCGCCCTGCCTCGGCCAAGGCCGCCGGCTCCCGTGGAAAGCTGGCGCGAGGATAACTATCGCCAAGCGCCGGGTGCCCCCGGCGGGGCATGAACGGGTCGGGTGGCGGCATCGCCTATTCAACCCCGCCGGCTCCCGTTGAAAGCTGGCGCGAGGAAAATGATTGCCAAGCGAGGCATCTGCTAGTAAACTCGCCCTTTCAGTACAAAAGTCAACCCATGGGGCGATCTGCCCCCAGTCTTGTGGAGACGTTGAGCCATGGCCGAGAAGCAGGCTAAGGAAAAACCCCTGGAGAAGATGACCGCCAAGGAACTCCGGGAGTTGGCGCTGACCATCGAGAGCATGCTGGGCGTGCACGCCATGAACAAGGCGGAGCTGATCGCCGGCATCAAGGAAGCCCGGGGCATCGTCGACGAGGGCAAGAAGGTGGACACCGGCGCCATCCGCGAGGCCAAGGCCGCCTACCAGGCCTTGAAGGCCAAGCGTGACGCCGCCCGGGAGACCGCCAGCAAGGCCGAGCTGGATATCATGCGCAAAAAGCTCAGCCGCCTCAAGAAAAAGACCCGCAGCCTGGCCTCCTAGGTTTTCCGCCGGGCCAGGCCCCGCCTGGCTCGGATTGGCTGTTGTGTCTGCCCATAAGGCCGCCGCCGGCGGGGCGGCCGGCCCCGAGGTTGCCGTCATGGATCGCGCCGCGGCCCTGGCCCTCCTCAATGAGCACTGCCCCGATCAGCGCCTGGCGCGTCACTGCCTGGCCGCCGAGGCGGTGCTCATGGCTTTGGCCCGCCGTCTGGGCCAGGACCCGGGGCTGTGGGGCCTGGCCGGCCTTCTGCATGACCTGGACTACGACCAGACCGCCGGCGACATGGCTAGCCACGGCCGGCTGACCCGCCGGATGCTGGAGCCCCTGGGCGTGCCCGCCGAGATTCTCAAGGCCATCGAGGCCCACAACGCCGAAAATCTAGGTCTGACCCGCGACACCCCCCTGGACATAGCGCTCACCTGCGGCGAGACCATCACCGGCCTGGTCATGGCCACGGCCATGGTCTACCCCGACAAGAAACTGGCCAGCGTCAAGCCGGGGAGCGTGGTCAAGCGCATGAAGGAAAAGGCCTTCGCGGCCAGCGTCAACCGCGGGCACATCCTGTTGTGCCAGGATCTGGGCATTCCGCTCAATGACTTCGCGGCCCTGGCGGTGAGCGCCATGCAAGAGATCAGCGACGAGCTGGGGCTGTAATCGCCGGCGCCCGCCCTTGACCGCCAAGCCCCGCTCTTCTAGACTAAGCCATTCCAGCAAACCCAGCCCCAGCCCGGAGGAAAACCCGTGAGCGACATCAAGGCCCAGTATCGCACCGTCATGGACGACCACTTCCCCCCCGAGGTGACGCTGACCGTGGGCGACACCGTGCTGCGCTACAGGAAGCGCACCTGGAAGCTTCAGGACGGCGGCAGCCTGGTGGAGAAGGGCCTGCGCTACGGCGAGAACCCCGGCCAGGAGGCGGCGCTCTACGAGCTGGTGGGCGGCGGGCTCAAGGTGGGCGACATAGAGCTAATCCAGCCGGGGCTGGGCCTGGTCAGCGCGCTGTCCGAGGAGCAGATGCCCCAGGCCGGCAAGCATCCGGGCAAGACCAACCTCACCGACGTGGACAACGCCTTGCACATCCTGCGCTACCTGACCGGGCAGCCCACGGCGGCCATCATGAAGCACAACAACCCCTCGGGCGTGGCCATGGGCGCGGACATTGCCGAGGCCTACCACAAGGCCTTCATGGCCGACCTCATCGCCGCCTTCGGCGGAGCGGCGGTCTTGAACCGCCCGGTGAGCAAGGCCTGCGCCGAGCTGATGCACGAGCTGTACCTGGAGGTGGTGGCCGCCCCGGACTACGAGGAGGGCGCCCTGGAGGTGCTGAAAAAGAGCAAGAACCTGCGCATCCTGCGCATCCCCAAGATCGGCGATCTGGCCGCCTACCGCGACATGCGTTTCCTGGACATCAAGAGCCTGATGGACGGCGGCATGGTGCTGCAAACCTCCAGCTTCAACCGCGTCAAAAGCCCCGCCGACCTGCTGCCGGCGCGCTGCGAGCACCAAGGCAGGATGTACGAGCCCACCCGCCAGCCCGACGCCCGCGAGCTAGACGACGTGGTCTTTGGCTGGGCCGTGGAGCAGGGGGTGTCCAGCAACAGCGTGCTCTATGTCAAGGACGGCTGCACCGTGGGCATCGGCACGGGAGAGCAGGACCGCGTGGGCGTGGCGCGCATAGCGGTGTACAAGGCCTACACCAAGTACGCCAACCGCCTGGCCTGGCAACGCCACGGCAAGAAGTATGACCAACTGGCCCTGGAGGTGCGGGCCGGCAAGAGCCCCCGCAACCAGATCGAGGCCATCGACGCCCAGACCCAGGTGGATCAGGCGGGGCTAAAGGGTTCGGTGATGATCTCCGACGCCTTCTTCCCCTTCCGCGACGGCGTGGACGTAGGGCTCAAGGAGGGCGTGACCTGCGTGGCCCATCCCGGCGGCTCCCTGCGCGACTGGGAGTCCATCGAGGCCTGCAACCAGGCCAGCCCGCCGGCGGCCATGGTCTTCACCGGCCAGAGGGCCTTCAAGCACTAGGCGGGGGTTTCCCGCGAAGGGCCGAGCATGACCACCGCCAAGGTCCTGGGCTGGCTGAGCCGCAACCCCCTATTGGACCCCGAGACCCTCTTGGGGGCGGCGGTGCTGGCCTGCCTGGTGCTGCTGGCCTGCGGGCTGGCGTCGCGCCTGCTGGGACGCATCATGCGCCGTTCCAGCGGGCTCATGGCCCGCCTGGCCCACGGCCAGGTGGACGAGACCATGCTGCGCTACGCCCTGCGCATCAAGACCATGGCCGTCTACCTGGCCGGGGGCGTGCTCTACGCCAGCCTGGTGCCGGGGCTGCGCCTCTTGTTGGGCACTGTGGTGGCCAGCGCCGGCATCACCGCCGTGGTGGTGGGCATGGCCGCCAAGTCCACGGTGGCCAACCTGGTTTCCGGCATGGCCATCGCCTTCTACCGGCCCATCCGCATAGGCGACAAGGTAAGCATCGAGGGCGAATACGGCACCATCGAGGACATCACCCTGCGCCACACCATTGTGCGCACCTGGGAGGCCAAGCGCCTTATCATCCCCAACGAGAAGATCGACGCCATGGCCCTGGTCAACTACAGCATCGTGGACACCCGCACCCTGCTGTCGCTGAACCTGGGCATCGCCTACGAGGCCGACCTGGACCTGGCCCGCCGCCTGATCCTGGAGGAGGTGGCCAAATGCCCCTCGATCATCCCGCCCCATGAGGCCCCGGCCAAGCCGGCGGTGCGGGTGATCGACTGGGGGGAGAGCGCGCTCAATATCAGGGCCAATATCTGGGTGCCGGACATGGACGCCTACTACGCGGCCAAGGCCCACCTGCTGGAGAGCATCAAGAAGCGCTTCGACCAGGAGGGCGTGGAGATCCCCTACCCCCACCGCACCATCGTGCACAAGCAGGTAACGACGAAGCCAGCCCAGTAGGGGCCGGGGCGCCAGGGCCAGCAAGACGGGCGGGGTTGACCCCCGCCCGTGTTTTTATGAACATCCTCTCCATGGGAGCCGGCGGCGTGGGCCAGGGCCTCAACGCCAATCGACCCGTATTGGCCCAGCGGCGGGCACGCCGCCGGCCTACTTCAGGGCCTCGCGGAAGGCGGCCAGGGTGGCCTTGGCCCCCGGCGCCTGCATCAGGGGCGACTGCTCCAGGGCGGCGGCCTTGGCCATGAAGGAGGCCCGGTCGGGGTGCTCATCCACCTGCATGCCCGCGGCCTTCAGCTGGGCCAGCAGGCTGGCCTCGCCGGAGCGGTTGCGGGCGCGCTGCTCGGTGGCGGCCTGGTCCATGCACTGGCTCACCAGGGTCTGGTCGGCGGGCGGGAGCTTGTCGAACCAGGCCAGGTTGGCCAGGCAGATGTGGGCCGAGTACACGTGGGCCGTGAGGCTCAGGTACTTTTGCAGCTTGTTAAGCTCGTAGACCCGAATCACCCACAGGGGGTTCTCCTGGCCGCTCACCTCACCCTTGGCCAAAAGGTCGTTGATGGGAAAGGGGTGGGCCAGGGGGTCGGCCCCAAGTAGGCTCCACAGGGCCTGGGCCATCTCGGAGTTCATCACCCTGAGCTTGAGCCCGGCCACGTCGGCCACGGTGTGCACCGGCCGCAGGTTGTTGGTCAGATGCCTGAAGCCGTTCTCGCCGTAGGCCAGGCCCTTGTAGCCCTCGCGGGCCAGGGACTCCAAGAGCATTTGGCCGGGCCGGCCTTGCAGCACCTTGTCCACCTGATCGTAGTTGGCGAAAAGGAAGGGGAACTCCAGGGCGCGCACCTCGGGGGCCACCGCGTCCAGCACCGCGGCGGTGACCACCCCCAGTTGCATCTGGCCGTCCAGCACGTGGCGGGCCACCTGGCTTTCATTGCCGGCGGCCCCGCTGTGCAGTATCTCCACCTTGAGGCGGCCCTTGCTGTGCTCGGCCAAGAGCTGGGCAAAGCGCTCGGCCACCATGTTCTGAGAGGAGCCGGGCTTGGTGCCCACTCCCAAAGTGAGGCCAGCGGCCTGGGCCGCCGGGGCGATCAAGAGAGAAAGTGCCAAGGTCAGAAATAATAGACGGCGCGGCATATCCATCCTCCCGAAAGGTGGTTGGTCTGGCCGGCCGGAGGCGGCGTCAAAAGCGGCGCCAAAAATGTCGAATCATCTTGAGTTCGCCTGGTCCATCCTAAAATCGGCCGGTCCTGTGAATATTATAACAGGGTGGCGGCCGGGTTGGTGTCCAGGTTGGCGGCCAGTTTGACGGCCAGGTTGGCGCCGGCCTGCCGGGCCTCGTCCAGGTAGGCGGGGTGGGCCAGCACGTCGCCCTCGAAGTCCAGGCCCCGGTAGAGCAGGCTCTGGGCCAGCTCCATGTCCAGCACGTCGAAGAAATACTTGACCGAGAGCAAGGCCCCCTCGAAGAGCCGGGGTCCCTTGGTGGCGCCCACGCTGATGAACAGCCCCTGGCGGGTCTTGACCCCGCCGCCAAAGGGCTGCTTGTCGATCCAGTATTTCTTCACCCACAGGCTCTGGCAGCGGTCCATCAAGAGCTTGGCCTGGGCGCTCAGGGCGAAGAAGAAGATGGGCGAGGCCAGCATCAGCCCCTGGCTGTCCAGCATCAGGTCGCAGACCCCCTGGAAGTCGTCCTTGATGACGCAGCGGCCGTCCTTTTTGCAGCCATATATCTCCAGGCAGGGGGATATCTTCAGTTGGCGCAGCACCACCTCGGTCACCTGGGCGCCGGCGGCGCGCGCCCCGGCCACGGCCTGGTCCAAGAGGGTGGAGGTGTTGCCGGCCCGCCGCGGGCTGGCGTGGATGGCCACGATGCGCGGGGCGGCGGCGTGGTCAGCGGCTGGCATGGGCCTCCTTGACGTCGTCGTCGGTGACGCCCAGCAGATGAAACAGATTGGTCAGGCTTGTCCGCCCCAGGGCCACGTTGGCCACCTTGTCCAGGGCGCGCTTGGCGTTGTAGGCGATGCCCAGGCCGGCCTGGCCCAGCATCAGGGCGTCGTTGGCCCCGTCGCCCACCACCACCACCTGGTCCAGCATGATGCCCTGCTCCCGGGCCGTCTGGTTGACCAACTGGGCCTTGCCCACGGCGTCGATCACCTGGCCCAGCACCTTGCCGGTCAAGGCCCCGTCCCTGATCTCCAGGCGGTTGGCGAAGGCGAAATCCAGGCTCAGCCTCTGCCTGAGATGCTCGGCGAAGAAGTCGAAGCCGCCGGTGACCACCCCCAGCTTGTAGCCCAGCCACTTGAGGGTGGCGATCAGCTCGCCCACCCCGGGGGAGAGCGGCAGGTTTTGGCGGATGTCCTCCAGCTCGGCCAGCTTAAGCCCCTTGAGCAGGGCCACGCGCTGGATCAGCGACTGCTCGAAGTCAAAATCGCCGCGCATGGCCTTTTCGGTGATGCGCGCCACCTCGCGCCCCACCCCGGCCCGGCGAGCCATCTCGTCGATGATCTCCATGTCCACCAGGGTGGAGTCCATGTCGAAAAAGACCAGGCGCTTGTTTTTGCGGAAAGCGGCCATGTTCTGCAGGGCCAGGTCGAAGCCCGACTCGCGGCTGGCCTGCATCAAGCGCTTCTTCACCTGAGCCGGGGAGGACGCGCCGGCCAGGTTGATTATCAGCTCCAGGGCGGTCTGTTCCCGCTGGCGGGAGCTGCCGATGCGCTCGATGTTCACGCCCTCCTGCCCCAGGATTTCCGAGACCTGGGCCAGGGCGCGGGTGCCGCCGAAAAAGGTGAGCACGAAGAGATGGCCGGTGTGGGGCGGGTGGCATTGATCCTGGGTGCAGAGCTTGAAGTCCAGCCTGAGTTCCAGCCGGCTGGCCTCATACAGGAGATCCTTGATTACGCTGTCCTTGGCCGGCCCGGCGGCCCCCAGGTCCAGGAGGAAATACAGGCCCAGGAGGTCGGCCAGGGAGGCCTGCTCCACGTCCAGCACCTCCACGCCGTGCTCCAGCATGACCCGGGTGAAGGCGGCGGTGATGCCCGGGCGGTCGGGGCCCGTGGCGGTGACCATCAAGAGGGTCGGCTCCGGGGGCATGATTAAATCCTCCCAGGCCATTATAGGACATTCAAGCCCAGGACTAAAACCTTACCTCCACGAAACGGCTCTCCAGGCGGGGGCCGCCGGGGGTGCTTTTCAGCGTCATCACCACATAGCCCGGGGGGAAGGCCACCGAGCCCCAGGGGCGGTCGCCCAGCCACCAGCGGCCACAGACCGCCGGCAGGCCGGTGAACTGCCACAGGCCGCCGCGCAGGCCCATGAGCGACTGGTGGAAGGCATGCTCATGGCCGCTGACCAGGGCCAGCACCTGGCGGCCCTGCAAGAGCCCCAGGATCTGGGGCGCGGCCTGGTCGGTGTCGCGCAGGGCCGCCCCGCTTTCGCCGGGGGCCTTGACCAGCGCGCCCGGGTACAGGGGGTTGGCCCCGGCCACCGGCGAGGCCAGGGGGAAGTGGCTCACCAGCACCAGGGGTGTCTCCCTGGGCAGGGCCTCCAGCACCGCCTTGAGCCAGGCCAGGGCCTCGGGCGGGGTCTGCCCCAGGGAGCGAGGCTTGCCCGTGGGGCTTTGGCCCCGGCCGGGGTTGTCTAAAAAGATCCAGGCCATGCCCTTGAGCAAGAACAAATGGCGCGTGGGCCCCAGGTGGCGCCGCCACAGGGAGGCGTCCACGCTGGAGCCGTTCTGGCCGTCGTGATAACGCACGTCGTGGTTGCCGGGCAGGGCGCGGGCCGGCGCCGGCAGCATGGCCAGCGAGCGGGCCGCCAGTTGCATCTGCCCCTCGGCGTGAGGCTGGCCGCCCTGGTCGGCATCCATGCACAAGTCGCCGGCCACCACGGTCAAGGCCGGCTTGAGGGCCGTGACCTGGCCGGCCACCCGCTCCCAGACCCGGGTGGCCAGGTCCCAGCCGCCGGGCGGGGCGGGATAACCCTCGGTGGGGAACTGGGC
>JAKAGJ010000087.1 GCA_021815655.1 Deltaproteobacteria bacterium
CACCTCCTCAAGGCTCTTGCGCAGGCCCGAGAGCCCCACCTTGCAGCCGCTGACGTCTGCCAGCATGGTCATGACGAAGGTGCCGTCCATGACCTTCTGCTGCACGTCCTCGATGTTGGCGCCGTGCTCGAAAAGTAGCGTGCTGATGCGGGCGATGATGCCCTTTTGGTCCGTGCCGATGACCACCACGAAGACGCGTTCCCGTTCCATGATCTGACTGCTCCTGCCTAGGCCTGGGTCAGGCCTTGGCCGTGGGGGCAATGGGGCAAGAGGAGGCATGCAAGGCAGCGGGGCTTCTTGGCCTGGCAGAGCGAGCGGCCATGCAGGATCACCTGGTGGCTGAACAGGGTCCAGCGCTCCCTGGGCACCAGCTCCATGAGCTGGAACTCCACCTTGACCGGGTCGTCCTCTTTAGTCAACCCCAGGCGCTTGGCCACTCGGCCCACGTGGGTGTCCACGGTGATGCCCGGTATGCCGAAGGCGTCGCCCAGCACCACGTTGGCGGTCTTGCGACCCACGCCGGGCAGCTTGACCAGTTCTTCCAGGATGGGCGGCACCTGGCCGCCATGGCGCTCCACCAGGGCCCGGGCCGCGCCCAGGATGGACTTGGCCTTGTTGCGGAAAAAGCCCGTGGAGCGGATCAGCTCCATCAACTCCTCGGGGTCGGCCGCGGCCATGGCCGCCGGGCCGGGGAAGCGGGCGAAGAGAGCCGGGGTGACCAGGTTGACCCGCTCGTCGGTGCACTGGGCCGAGAGGATGGTGGCCACCAGGAGCTGCCAGGCGTCCTGGTGGTCCAGGGTGCACTTGGCCTGGGGGTAGAGCCTATCCAGGAGGGGCAGCACCGCCCGCACCCGCGCGGGCGCGGGCGGTAGCTGGGGCTGGGAGGCCCGGGGTGGCAAGGCTTAAGGCTCCACCACCGTGGCCTTGATGATGGTCACGGGCTCCACGGGCACGTCGTCGAACATGCCCTTGCGGCCGGTGGGCACGGCCTTGATCTTGTTTACCACGCCTTGGCCCTTGATAACCTTTCCGAAGACCGCATAGCCCCAGCCCTGGGGGGTCTTGGAGGTGTGGTTCAGAAAGTCGTTGTTCTTGACGTTGATGAAGAACTGGGCCGAGGCGCTGTTGGGGTCCTGGGTGCGGGCCATGGCCAGGGTGTAGGCCTCGTTCTTGAGGCCGTTGTCCGCCTCGTTCTCGATGGGGCTCTTGGTGGGCTTCTGCTTCATGTCGGCGGTGAAGCCGCCGCCCTGAATCATGAACCCATTGATGACCCGGTGAAAGATGGTGCCGTCATAGTGGCCTTCCTTGACGTAGTCCAGGAAATTGGCCACCGATTTGGGGGCTTTGTCGTTGTAGAGTTCCACTTCGATGTCGCCCATGCTGGTTTCGAGTTTTACCACAGGATAGCTCCTTTCGGCGCGGGCCATGGTCCCCGTGCAGAGGACGGTTAGCAAGAGCAGGCCGAAGGCCAATAGCGGCAGCCGGCCCAGGCCAAGCCGGCGGGTCTGTGAGCGAGCTAGCACCAAACACCTCCGCGGCTCCAGGGTTGGCGGGGCAGCCACCGCGGCCGCCCCGAAAGGCCATTTTTACCATAAACCCAGGGGATGGCCAGCCCCGGCCCGACCGGCCGCCGGTCCCTAGAGAATGACAAGTTGCTTAATAAGGCGCACGGCATCGTTGGGATTGTCCATGATGCGCAAGAGGTCCAGGTCGTCGGGGCCGATCATCTCATTTTTGAGCTGCACGTCGCGCATCCAGTCTATGAGGCCGGTCCAGTAATCGCTGCCCATGAGCACCACCGGGAAGGGGCGGATGCGCTGGGTCTGGATGAGGGTGATGGCCTCGGCCAGTTCGTCCAGGGTGCCGAAACCGCCGGGCATGACGATGTAGGCCACCGAATACTTAACGAAGATCACCTTGCGCACGAAGAAGTAGCGGAAGCTTAAGCGCACGTTGGCATAGGGGTTGGGCCGCTGTTCGAAGGGCAACTCGATGTTCAGGCCCACGGAATGCCCGCCAGCCTCGGCGGCCCCCTTGTTGGCCGCCTCCATCACCCCGCCCCCGCCGCCGGTGATGACCGAGAAGCCGGCCTCCACCAGGCTCCGACCCAGGTCCTCGGCCTGGCGGTAGACCTCGGTGCCGGGCTTGACCCGGGCCGAGCCGAAGATGCTCACGCCCTTGGTGACGCCGCCCATGGTGTCGATGGCATCAACGAATTCGCTCAAGATGCGGAACATGCGCCAGGACTCGGTGGCGCTCAGGTTGTCGATGACGTATTGCTGGGAATTCAGGTCCTTCATGGGTGTTTGCCACCTTGGCCGCCAAGGGCCGTTTCAGGTCGTTTAAGGGCGCCGCGGGGGCCAAAAGGACCGAGGGCGGTTGAATTAGGCTTAACCGCCTTATACTATTGTCCAACGCCATAGGTGTGTCAAGCGGGCGCTCCCCTGGGGCGCCGGCCAACCTTACCCACCGGAGTAGACATGAAAATCACCTGCTTGGGCGCGGCGCGCACCGTCACCGGCTCCTCCTACCTGGTGGAGAAGGATGATGAGAGTTGTTTCCTGGTGGACTGTGGCCTGTTCCAGGGCTCGCGTCAAATCGAGCGGCGCAACTGGCTCACCACGGCCTACCGACCCAAGGACCTGCAAGCCATTATCATCACGCACGCCCATATCGACCACTCCGGGCTGGTGCCCCGGGTGGTGCGCCTGGGCTACAAGCAGCCCATCTACGCCACGGAGGCCACCTGCGAACTCTTGAAGATCCTGTGGCTGGATTCGGCCCACATCCAGGAGATGGAAGCCGACTGGCAGAGCCGCAAGAACAAGCGCCAGGGCAAGCGCGGCATCGATCCCCTGTATGAAACCCCGGACGCCGAGGCGGCCATCACCCTGCTGCGGCCGGTGAAGCTGGATATGGACCAGGAACTGGTGCCGGGGACGCGCGCCCGCTTCGTGGGCGCCGGGCACATCTTGGGGGCCGCCAGCCTGCTCCTGACCATCGCCGGCAAGGGCGGCTGCCATAGGGTTGGCTTTTCCGGCGACCTGGGGCGCCCGGGCCAGCTTATCCTGCCCGAGGCCGAGGACCTGCCCAAGCCCGACACCCTGTTCATGGAGACCACCTACGGCAGCCGGTTCCACAAGTCCCTGGACGACAGCCAGCGGGAACTGATGGCGGTGGTCAAGGCGGCCTATGCCGAGGGCGGCAAGGTGATTATTCCGGCCTTTGCCGTGGAGCGCACCCAGGAGCTGATATACACCCTGGCCGCCGCCACCCGGGCCGGCGAGATGCCGTCGGACATGCCGGTCTTTCTGGACTCGCCCCTGGCCATCGCCGCCACCCGGATATTCCGCCGCCACCCGGAGCTTTTCGCCGCCGAGGCCCAGGAGCTGGTGAACAACGGCCAGACGCCTTTCGATTTTCCCAACCTCAAGTTCACTCCCTCCACCGAGGAGAGCCGGGCCATCAACGAGTTCCAGGGTCCGGCGGTCATCATCGCCGGCAACGGCATGGCCAGCGCCGGGCGCATCAAGCATCACCTGAAACACAACCTGTGGCGCGAGAACTGCCACGTGGTCATCGTGGGCTTCCAGGCCCAGGGCACCACGGGGCGCCTCTTGGTGGAAGGGGCGGAGAAGGTCAAGATATTCCGCGAGGACGTGGCGGTGAAGGCCAAGGTGCACACCATCGGCGGCTTCAGCGCCCATGCCGACCAGAAAGAGCTTTTGGAGTGGCTGGGCAGCCTGGCCCATCCGGGGCTCAAGGTCAACCTGATGCACGGCGAGGAGACCTCGGCACTGGCCTTCCGCCGTGTGGCCAGCGAGCGTTACCCCTCCCTCCAGTTCCACCTGCCCCACTGGAACGAGACCCTGCCGCTCAAGCCCCTGCATCCCGACGGCCAACCGCCCTGCGCCCCGGGGGAGGCTCCCCAGGACGTGGTGGCGCGCGCCCGCCTGGCCCAGGAGCGCCTGGCCCGCCTGGCCAGCCTGTGGGAGCGCCAGGGCGCCGCTGGCGATGCCAGCGGCCTGGAGGCCGTGGAACGGGCCTTGGCCGCCCTGGAGGGGCAGCCGTCCCCGGACAAGGGCGCCTAGGCCGTGGAGTTGGACCGCCTCATCTCCGGCGTGGAAAAGCCGGCCCGCTACGTGGGCGGCGAGGCCGGCAGCGTGGTCAAGGACCCGGCCAGCCAGCGGCTGTCCCTGGCCCTGGTCTTTCCCGAGGTCTACGAGATCGCCATGAGCCACCTGGGGCTCAAGGTGCTCTACGAGTCCCTGGCCCCCCGGCCGGAGCTGGCCGTGGAGCGGGTCTTCGCGCCCTGGACCGACCTCATGGACCTCATGGACCAGCGGGGGGTGGCCCCCTGGTCCCTGGAGAGCCAGCGCCCCCTGGGGAGCTTCGACGTCATCGGCTTTTCGCTGCCCTACGAGTTGACCTATACCAACCTGCTGCACCTGCTGCGCCTGGCCGGGGTGCCGCTCCGGCGCCAGCAGCGGGGACCGGAGCATCCCCTGGTGATGGCCGGGGGACCGGCCATGGTCAACCCCGAGCCCCTGGCCGACTTCCTGGACCTGGCCGTGGTGGGCGAGGCCGAGGAGCTAATCCATCCCCTGATGGACCTGTTCATCCAGGCCAAGGAGGAAGGCTGGGACCGGCCCAAGCTTTACCGCCAGGCCAGCCGGATACAGGGCGTCTACGCCCCGGCCCTGTTCGAGCCGGTGTATGGACAGGGCCGCCTTCAGGAGATCAAGGCCCTGGACCCGGAGTTTCCCCGGGTGCGGCGGCGCATCGTGGCCGACCTGGACGCCCACCAGCCGCCCCTGAACCGGGTGGTGCCCGCGGTCAAGCCGGTGCACGACCGCGTGGGCCTGGAGGTGGCTCGGGGCTGCACCCGCGGCTGCCGTTTCTGCCAGGCGGGCTACATCTACCGGCCGGTGCGCGAGCGTTCGCCCCAGGCGGTCCTGGAGGCGGCCCTGGAGGGGCTCAAGCTCACCGGGCTGGAGGAATTGGCCCTGCTGTCGTTGTCCACCGGCGACTACTCCTGCGCAAGCGAACTGGCCACGGCCCTGATGGATGCCCTGGCCGCGCGCAACGTCAGCCTGAGCCTGCCCTCGCTGCGCGTGGACTCCTTAAGCGATGAGTTGATCCAGCAGATCAAACGTGTGCGCAAGACCGGATTCACCCTGGCCCCGGAGGCCGGCAGCATGCGTCTGCGCCAGGTGATAAACAAGGACCTGACCGAGGAGCAGATACTGGACACCGCCCGCCGGGTCTTCGCCCTTGGCTGGAACCTGATAAAGCTTTACTTCATGCTGGGCCTGCCCACCGAGACCGACCAGGACATCGCCGAAATCGGCCGGCTGTGCTCGGCCGTGGCGGCCCAGGCCGGCAAGGGCCGGGGCAAGGGGCCCTTGGTGCACGCCGGTCTGGGGCTTTTCGTGCCCAAGCCCCATACCGCCTTCCAATGGGAGGCCCAGATAGACTTGGCCGAGGCCCGCCGGCGCTTGGGGGTGGCCAAGGCCGGCCTGGGGGACCGCCGGGTCAAGGCCAAGTGGAACACCCCGGAGCAGAGCATCCTGGAGGGCGTTCTGAGCCGCGGCGACCGCCGGCTCTCCACGGCCCTGGAGCTGGCCATGCGGGCCGGCTGCCGCTTCGACGGCTGGAGCGAGGAATTCAACTTCCCGGCCTGGATGCAGGCCCTGCAAGAGGCCGGCCTGAGCGCCCAGGAATACCAGCGCGCCCGCGACCCTGGCGAGGTGTTGCCCTGGGAGCACATCGACGTGGGGCTGTCCAAGGAGTTCCTGCTGGCCGAGCGCGCGCGGGCCTATGGCCAGGAGCCCACCAAGGACTGCCGCGCCGGCCGCTGCCACGACTGCGGGGTCTGCGATCATAAGATCATCAAGCCCCGCCTGGCCCTGGGCGGCCTGACGCCGCCGGCCCCGCCACCACCCCTGCCACCGGACAGAATGGCCTACCGCTTCCGCCTGGAAAAAACCGGGCCGGCCCGCTTCCTGGGGCACCTGGAAACCATGCACCACCTGGGGCGGGCTTTCCGCCGGGCCGGCGTGGAACTGGCCCACAGCCAGGGCTTCCATCCCCATGCCCTCATCAAGTCCGACTCGGCCCTGCCCCTGGGCGTGGAGAGCCTGGTGGAGGTGCTGGAGGTGACCACCCTGGGCAGCCATCAGCCCGAGCGCCTGGCCCAACGGGTCAACCCCGTGCTGCCCGCCGGGCTCAAGCTGGCCGATGGCCGCCTGGCCGCGCCGGGAGAGGATTTGCGCGAGCCCGACGAGGTGACGTATCATCTGTTTTGCCACCAGCCCCTGGACACCCGGCGTCTCGATGACTTTGAGCAGGCCGGGGAACTCTTGGTGGTGCGGATGAGCCCCAAGGGTCGGCGGGTGATGGACCTCAAGGCCACCATCAAACACATGGAGCTGGTGGAGGGGGGCTTGAGGGTGGTGGTGGGGCGCGACGGCGGCCGGCCCAAGCCGGCGGAGATACTCATGGCCGTCTTCGGCCTGAGCCAGGAAGAGGCCCAGGCGGCGCGTACGCTCAAGATCGGCGCCCGGCGCGTGGAGGAAGGCTAGTGATGGCCAGCACCCTGTTGATAAACGCGCGCTCCTACGAGACCCGCGTGGCCCTGGTGGAGAACGGCCAGGTGGTGGAGGTCTACGTGGAGCGCCACAAGCAGGGTTCGCTGGCCGGCAACATCTACGCCGGCCGGGTGGCCAGGGTGCTGCCGGGCATGCAGGCCGCCTTTGTGGACATCGGCCTGACCAAGGCCGCCTTTCTTTATGTCAGCGACGTGCATGAGGAGCCGGACCTGAGCGAGCTGGTGCCCGGCGAGGCCCCGCCCCAGCGCCCGGCCCGCGGCGAGACGCCGCCGCGCATCGAGGCCCTCCTGCGCGAGGGGCAGGAGATCATGGTGCAGGTGGCCAAGGAGCCTTTAGGCAACAAGGGCGCCCGCATCACCTGCCACATCACCCTGCCGGGCCGCAACCTGGTCTTCATGCCCACCATCAACCATGTGGGTATAAGCCGCCGCATCGAGGAGGAACAAGAGCGCGCCCGCCTGCGCTCCCTTATTCAAGAGATGCGCCCGCCCACCCAAGGCTTCATCGCCCGCACGGTCAGCGAGGGGCAGGACGCCGACAAGCTCAAGGCCGAGATGGACTTCCTGTGCTCGCTGTGGGACGCCATCCACCGCCGCCACGAGAGCGCCACGGTGCCCAGCCTGCTGCACCAAGACCTCTCGGTGAGCTTGAGGGCGGTGCGCGACCTTTTCACCCGCGAGGTGGATCACCTGGTCATCGACTGCCGGGCCGAGTACCAGCAGGTGGTGGATTTCGTCAGCGCCTTCATGCCCCGGCTTTTGCCCTGCGTGGAACTGTACTCGGGCGGCGAGCCCATCTTCGACGCCTACGGCGTGGAGCCCGAGCTGGCCCGGGCCATGGGGCGCAAGGTCTGGCTGAAAAGCGGCGGCTACGTGGTCATCGAGAAGACCGAGGCGCTCACGGCCGTGGACGTCAACACCGGGCGCTACGTGGGCGGGCACAACCTGGAG
>JAKAGJ010000088.1 GCA_021815655.1 Deltaproteobacteria bacterium
GGCGAAACGGGTGGTCTCGGTGGGGAAGATGTCATTGCAGATGAGAAAGTCCACCTTCTCCAGGCAATGCTCCACGTGGCGGATGTCAGGCTCGGTGTTGGCCAGGTTCTCGCCAAATATCCACAGGGCCTTCAAGGAGCCGTCGGCGATGCCATCGAACATCTGGGGCATCATCAGGCCGTTCTTCTTGGGCAGCTTGACGCCCCAGGCCTCCTCGAACTTGGCGCGCGCCGCCTTGTCCTCCACCTTCTGGTAGCCGGGGTAGACGTTGGGCAAGGCGCCCATGTCGCAAGCCCCCTGCACGTTGTTCTGGCCGCGCAGGGGGTTGACGCCGCCGCAGTCAAAGCCCACGTTGCCCAGGAGCATCTGCAGGTTGGCGGTGGAGCGCACGTTGTTGACGCCGCAGGTGTGCTCGGTGATGCCCAGGGTGTAGACCAGCATGGCCGGCTTGACCGAGGCCAGCTTGCGGGCCGTCTCGATCAGTAGCTCCTCGCTGATGCCGGCGATCTTGGCCGCCTTCTTGGGCGGGTACTCGGCCACCTTGGCCTTGAGTTCATTGAAGCCCACGGTGTGGCTGTCCACGTAGGCCTGGTCCTGCAAGCCTTCCTTGATGATGACGTGCATCAGGCCGTTGATGAACGCCACGTCGGAGCCCACCTTGATGGGCACGTAGGTCTGGGCATGCTCGGCGATGCCGGTGAAGCGCGGGTCCACCACGATGAGATGCGAGCCCTTGGCCACGGCGCGCTTGAGCAGGGCGCCGGCCACGGGATGGGCCTCGGTGGTGTTGGAGCCGATCACGAAGATCAGCTTGGCCTTGTCAAAGTCCGCGAAGGAGTTGGTCATGGCCCCGGAACCAAACGATGCCGCCAGCCCGGCGACAGTGGGGGCGTGTCAAGTTCGTGCACAGTGGTCTATGTTGTTGGTGCCGATCACCGCCCTGAATAGCTTCTGCATGTTGTAGGAGTCTTCATTGATGCTGCGGGCGCAGCTCACCCCCGCGATGGCGTCGGCCCCGTGCTTCTTTTTGATCTGCTTGAGCCGGGTGGCCACCAGGTCCAGGGCCTCGTCCCAGCTGGCCGGGCGTTGCTGGCCGTCCTCGCCCTTGATAAGCGGCGTGGTGAGCCGCTCGGGGGAGTGGATGAAATCGTAGCCAAAGCGCCCCTTGACGCAGAGCATGCCCCGGTTGGGCTGGGCCTCCTCCACGGCGGTGACCTTGACCACGCGGCCCGCCTTGACGTGCAGCCACATCTGGCAGCCCACCCCGCAGTAGGGGCAGGTGGTGCGCACCTTCTTGGTTTCCCAGGAGCGCGCCAGGCCTTGGGCCTTCTTTTCGGTGAGCGCGCCCACCGGGCAGGCCTGCACGCACTGGCCGCAGAACACGCAGTCGCTCTCGTGGTAGGGCTTGTCGCCGGTGGTGACGATCTTGCTGGCCGCGCCCCGATAGCCGTAGCCGATGGCCCGGTTGACCTGCAGGTCGTTGCAGGCCTGCACGCAGCGGCCGCAGAGGATGCAGCGGCTGAAGTCGCGCACGATCAGAGGATTGCTGTCATCCTTGGGGTACTGCTGGGTCTGGCCCTTGAAGCGGATGTCGGTGATGCCGTACTGATAGGCCAGGGCTTGCAGCTTACAGGCGCCGTTCTTTTCGCAGGTCAGGCAGTTGTGATTGCCGCTGGCCAGCAGGAGTTCTATGTTCAGCCGCCGGCTTCTTAGCACCTCGGGGCTGTCGGTGGTCACCTCCATGCCCGGCCCGGCGGGCATGGCGCAGGAGGCCACCAGGGTGCGGGCGCCCTTGACCTGCACCAGGCAGATGCGGCAGGCGCCGGTGGGCGTGGCATCCTTCAAGTAGCAGAGGGTGGGTATTTCCACACCTTGGGCCTGGGCCACCTCCAGGATGGTCTGTCCGGCCTCGAACTCGACCACCTTGCCGTTCAGGGTTAGCGTGGGTTTGGCCATGCCTTGCTCCAACACGTACGGGGCCGCCTCCGGGGCGCCCCGCCAAAGAGAGGGGAGTTCTGGTTTATGTCAATTTTGACATACGGCAATCGGCAAGCGAAGTCAAGCAAAGTTGCATAAGGCATGGCCCGGCAGGCGGCGGCGACGGGAGGGAACCAAGGCCGGGCCCGGACGGACAAGTGCCGCATTTTCCGGTGGCTCGGCCACAAAAAAGCCGGGAGGCCCTGGCGGACCTCCCGGCGGGATGGGGCTCCGTTCAGTTTAGGCTGTCACGCCGCCACTTTTTGCACCTGCACCGCGCAGACCTTCAGCTCCGGTATCTTGGCCACCGGGTCCAGGGCGGTGTTGGTCAGGCGGTTGGCCGCCGCCTCGGCGTAGTGGAAGGGCAGGAACACCACCTGAGGCGCCACCCTGTCCGTGACCTTGGCCGCGGCCACGATCTGGCCCCGGCGGGAGCTGATGCGCAGCATGTCGCCGTCGGCCACCGCCAGGCGCGCCGCGTCTATGGGGTTGATCTCCAACTCGCACTTGGGCGCCAAAGCATCCACGCCCACCGAGCGGCCGGTCATGGAGCGGGTGTGGTAGTGGTAGAGCAGCCGGCCCGTGGTCAGCGTGAAGGGATAGCGGGCGTTGGGGCGCTCCACCGGCTCCTGGTGCTCCAGGGGTGAGAACAGGCCCTTGCCCCGGCTGAAGGCCTGGCCGTGCAGGATGGGCGTGCCCGGGTGCTTCTTGTCCGGGCAGGGCCATTGCAGGGAGCCCTCGCGGGCCAGGCGGGCATGGCTGATGCCCCGGTAGGAGGGCGTCACCTGGGCTATCTCCTCGAATATCTTCTCGGGGCTGGCATAGGCCCACTTGAGCCCCAGCTTGCCCGCCAGGGCCACCAGTATCTCCCAGTCGGCGCGGGCCTGACCTGGGGGGCTCACGGCCTTGCGGATAAGCTGCACCCTACGCTCGGTGTTGCTGAAGGTGCCGTCCTTTTCGGCCCAGGAGGCGGCGGGCAGGACAACGTCGGCCAGCGCCGCCGTCTCGGTCAGGAAGATGTCCTGCACCACCAGCATCTCCAGGTGTTCCAGGGACTTCTCCACGTGGGCCGTGTCGGGGTCGGATACCAGGGGGTTCTCGCCCATGATGAACAGGGCCTTGATCTCGCCCTTGTGGGCGGCGGCCATCATCTCGCTCAAGGTCAGCCCCGGCTCGGCGGGCAGGGTCTTGCCCCAGTAGTCCTTGAACTGCTTGCGCACGTCCTTGTTGGCCACCTTCTGGTAGCCGGGCAGGTCGCCGGGCAGGCAGCCCACGTCGCAAGCGCCCTGCACGTTGTTCTGGCCGCGCAGGGGATTGACGCCCGTACCCGGCCGGCCGATCTGGCCGCAGGCCATGGCCAGGTTGGCCAGGGCCCTTACGTTGTCGGTGCCATGGCTGTGCTGGGTGATGCCCATGGCGTAGAAGATGGCCGCGCGCTCGGCGCCAGCGTACATGCGCGCCGCGGCCTCTATGTCCGCCGCCGGCACGCCGGTTATCTTGGCCACCTTGGCCGGAGTGTACTTGGCCACGACATCCTTGAGGGCCGCGAAATTCTCGGTGCGCTCATCGATGAAGGCCTGGTTCTGCAATCCCTCCTTGATAATTACGTGCAACATGCCGTTAATCAAGGCTATGTCGGTGCCGGGGCGTTGACGTATCCATAGCGCCGCGTCCTGCACCAAGGGTATCTCGCGGGGGTCGCAGACGATGAGCTTGGCGCCTTGGCGCGCCACGCCCCGGCGCAGCACCGTTCCGATCACCGGATGGTTTTCGGTGGTATTGGAACCGATCACCAGCATCACCTGGCACTGTTCCATCTCCATGATGGAGTTGGTCATGGCGCCGGAGCCGAACGAAGTGGCCAGACCGGCCACTGTGGAGCTGTGTCAAAGTCGTGCGCAGTGATCGACGTTGTTGGTGCCCAGCCCCACGCGGAAAAGCTTCTGGAAGAGATAGTTCTCCTCGTTGGTGGTGCGGGCGCTGGACAGGCCGGCGATGGCCCCCGGGCCGTGCTCCTTCTTGACCTCCTTGAATTTCTTGGCCACCAGCCCCAGGGCCTCCTCCCAGGAGGCCTCGCGGAACTGGCCGTTCTCTTTTATAAGGGGCGTGGTGAGCCGCTCGGGGGAATGCACGAAGTCGTAGCCAAAGCGCCCCTTGACGCACAGGCGGCCCTTGTTGGACGGCCCCTGGGCGGCGGTCACCTTGACTATCTTTCCCGCCTTGACGTGCAGGAGCATCTGGCAGCCCACCCCGCAGTAGGGGCAGGTGGTGCGCACCTGCTTCAGCTCGTAGGAGCGCCCCTGCCCCACGGCCTTTTTCTCGGTGAGCGCGCCCACCGGGCAGGCCTCGACGCACTGGCCGCAGAACACGCAGTCGCTCAGGTGGTAGGGCTGGTCGCCGCTGGTGACGATCTTGCTGGCCGCGCCGCGGTAGCCATAGCCGATGGCCCGGTTGACCTGGATTTCGTTGCAGGCCTGCACGCAGCGGCCGCAGAGGATGCAGCGACTGAAATCGCGCACGATCAGCGGGTTGGAGTCCTCGGTGGCATACTGCTGGGTCTGGCCCTTGAAGCGGATGTCGCTGATGCCGTACTGGTAGGCCAGGGCTTGCAGCTTGCAGGTCCCGTTCTTCTCGCAAACCAGGCAGTTGTGGTTGCCGCTGGCCAGGAGAAGCTCTATATTCAGGCGCCGGCTGGTATGCACCTGGGGCGTGTCAGTGGAGACCTCCATGCCCGGTCCGGCGGGCATGGCGCAGGAGGCCACCAGGGTGCGGGCGCCCTTGACCTCCACCAGGCAGATGCGGCAGGCGCCGGTGGGGGTGGCGTCCTTGAGCCAGCACAGGGTGGGTATCTCCACCCCGTTCTGGGTGGCGACCTCCAGGATGGTCTGCCCGGGGTCGAACTCGACCAGTTTGCCGTTGAGGGTCATCGTGGGTTTGGCCATGGCATATCTCCGCGGGGAGGGGATTGTTGCACAAGGGCCTGGGTTCCGGCCGGCCCCCAAGTCCCTCCCTGACATATGCTAAAATGGTGGCCAAGTCAATGTTAATGCCGGATGATGTTTTGAATTGTCAAGTACTTATGTCTTTTTTGACATAGCTGGACCCGCGCATAAGGAGTAGCTTCATGTCCGTCCCCGAGTGGTACCTGGCCGTCAACGGCCAAAGCCAGGGTCCCTACGCCATTGAGGACCTGCAAACCTATCTGCAACAGGGCCAGATCGCCCCCGACATCCTGGTCTACGGCCCAGGCTTCAGCCAGTGGACGCCGCTCAACAACGTGCCGGCCCTGGCCGGGCTTTTGGGGCCGGGGCCGGGCGCTCCGCCGCCACCGCCCCCGCAGATGGGCCCCAGCGCGGACCAGATCGATTTCAGCATCGAGGGCAACGAGATGCAGTATGTGGAGATCGAGCTGGACCCCGGCGAGTCGGCCCTGGCCGAGGCGGGGGCCATGTTTTACATGAGCAGCGCCATAGGCATGGAAACCATTTTCGGTGACGCCCGCTCCGGCCCCCAGGCCACGGGACTGATGGACAAGCTCCTGGGCGCCGGCAAGCGCCTTCTTACCGGCGAGAGCCTGTTCATGACCCTGTTCACCAACAACGCCCCCCAGGGCAAGCAGCGGGTGACCTTTGCCGCGCCCTACGCCGGCAAGATCATCCCCATCCACCTGGCCGAGGTGGGCGGCGAGCTTCTTTGCCAAAAGGACGCCTTCCTGTGCGCCGCCCGGGGCGTGGCCCTGGAGATCGCCTTCCAGAAGCGTCTGGGCGTGGGGCTCTTCGGCGGCGAGGGCTTCATCATGCAGCGCCTCTTGGGCGACGGCCAGGTCTTCGTGCACGCCGGCGGCACCATCGTGGAGTACGACCTGGCTCCCGGCGAGACCATCCGCCTGGACACCGGCTGCCTGGTGGCCTATCTGCCCGGCGTGGACTTTGACGTGGAGATGATGGGCGGCATCAAGACCGCCCTGTTCGGCGGCGAGGGCCTGTTCCTGGCCCGGCTCACCGGCCCGGGCAAGGTCTGGCTGCAATCCCTGCCCTTGAGCCGCCTGGCCAACCGCATCTACTCGGCGGCGCCCCAGGGCGGGGGCAAGCAACGCGACGAGGGCTCGGTGCTGCCCGGGGCCTTGAGCGACCTGTTCGGAGGCAAGTAGGCCCACGCATCGCCGTGGGGGGGGAGGCCGGCCGCATGCGGGGCAGGCTCTGGAAATCTCTGGCCCTGGCCGCGCTGCTGGCTCTGGGGCTGGCGGCCCCGGCCCCGGCCCAGTGGCACGTCAGCGCCCAAACCACGGTGACGGGCCTGGGGCATCCCGAGTCCGTGGCCTGGGACCCCCGCGACCAGACGCTGTACCTGTCCAACTTCGGCCCCCCGCTCAAGCCGGGCCAGAAGGACCACCGGGGCTACATCAGCCGCCTGGACCAGGGGGGGCGGGTGCTGGAGCCGCGCCGGCTGCCGGCCGAGGGCAGCCTGCACAAGCCCAAGGGCCTGTGGCTGCAAGGCCGGCGCCTGTGGACCGCGGACATCGACGCCCTGTGGGTCTTTGACCTGGATTCGCGCCAGGGGCGCCGCCTGGAGCTGCCTGGCGCCGTATTCCTCAACGACCCCGTGGTGGCCGGGGGCCGGCTTTACGTCTCCGACACCCAGGCCCACCGCGTCTATCAGGTGGAGCCGGCCGACTTCCTGGCGACCTAGCCGGCCATCAGCCTGCGCCTGGAGCAAAAGGACCTGGCGCCCAACGGCCTATGGGCCCTGCCGGACGGCGCTCTCTTGATCGCCAGCTCCCCCCGCGACGGCAGCCAGGGCTCCTTGTGGCGGCTGGAGCCCGGCGCCAAACAAGCCCAGCCCCTCACCCCGCCGGCGGGGCGCCTGGACGGCCTGGCCGCCCTGCCCGACGGCACCCTGCTTTTCACGGACTGGATCAGCGGCGGGCTCTACGCGCTGGAGCCCTCGGGCCAGCGGCGCTGGCTGGCCGGGCGCTTCCAGGGGCCGGCGGACTTCGCGCTGATACCACAGGGCGGCGGCTTTCTGTTGGTTCTGCCCGATCTGGTCAGCGGCGAGCTGCACTTTTTGACCCTGGAGCCTTGATACAAGCTCTCCGCTGGTGCCAAGCCGCGCGTTTTGCGCTAACCTTGCCACATGGTCCACCCCGCCCACACCCTGCGCCAGCTTCTGGAGGAACTGGAGAGCCTGCGCGCCCGCGCCGACGCCTCCTTCCACAAGGTGGCCCAGTTGCACCCCCAGGCCGTGGCCTGCCGCAAGGGCTGCGATGACTGCTGCCATGCCCTGTTTGACCTGGCGCCCATGGAGGCCATCTCCCTGGCCCTGGCCTTCCTGGACCTGCCGCGCGCCATCCGCCGCGAGGTGCGCCGCCGGGGCGAGAAGGCCGCCGCCATCTTCGACCAGGCCATGGGCCGGGCCTTCAGCCAGCAGGGCAACGCCAGACTCCAGGCGCTGAGCCTGGCCCGGGTGCCCTGCCCCCTGCTGGAGGCCGGGGGCTGCCTGCTCTACCCCGAGCGCCCCCTGACCTGCCGGCTCTACGGGGTGCCGGTCAACGTGGAGGGCCAGGCCCGGGTCTG
>JAKAGJ010000089.1:0-2190 GCA_021815655.1 Deltaproteobacteria bacterium
ATCGCCCCGAAAATCCCGCCCAGGACGTGCCCCAGCCCGCCGATAATGCACATGGCCAGGTACTGGACCGAGAGCCAGATGGTGAACTGCTCGTCGCTGACGATCTGGCCGTAGTAGGCCAGGAGGCCGCCGGCCCAGCCCACCATGAACGAACTGACGCCGAAGGACATAATCCGGTATTTGAAGAGGTTCACGCCGATGACCTCGGCGGCCAGATACCGGTCGCGGATGGCCACGAAGGCCCGGCCCGGCCTGGTCCGGGTCAGGTTCTTGGTGAACCAGGTGAAGACGATGACCGAGACCAGGATCAGGTAGTAGAACTTGGGTCCGCTGTCGAAGGTGAACCCGAGGATGCTCGGATTGGGCACGGTCATGCCGGAGGAGCCGCCGGTCAGCGACTCCCAGTTGCGCATGGCGTAGTGGATGATGAACTGGGCGGCCATGGTGGCGATGGCCAGATACAGGCCCTTGAGGCGCAGGGAGGGCGTGCCGAAGATCATGCCCACGGCGGCGGTCATCACCCCGGCCGCGGGCAGGGTCACGTAGAAAGGCACGTTGTAGCGCGAGGCCAGGATGCCAACGGTGTAGGCCCCCACGCCCATGAAGGCCCCGTGGCCCAGGGATATCTGCCCGGTGAAGCCGGTGAGCAGGTTCAGGCCGTTGGCGCCGATGATGTAGATGAAGATCAGGTTGAACATGTTGGTGATGTTCATGCCCGTCAAGTCGCTGGCCTGGGTGGAGTAGAGCGGGAAGGTCAGCAAAAAGATGAACAGCACGGTCATCCAAATCCTGAGCCACCAGGTCTTGAATATGGCGTCGTCTTTGCGGTAGCTGGAGAAGAACAGTCCGCAGGGCATTGCTTGCTCCCTTTCCCCTTAAACGCGCTCGATCTCTTTGATGCCGAACAAGCCGTAGGGTTTGACCATCAAGATGATGATGAGCACGATGAAGGGGGCGATCTCCTTGACGCCGCCGCCCAGGTAGACGTCCAGGTACGAGCCCATGATGTTCTCCAGGATGCCGATGGTCAGTCCGCCGATGATGGCTCCGCCGATGGATTCCAGGCCGCCCAGGATGACCGCCGGAAAGACCTTGAGCCCGAAGCCGGCCAGGGCGCTGTTGATGCCATTGATGTTGCCCACCAGGATGCCGCCCACCGCCGAAACCAGGGCCCCGATGGACCAGGAGATGGCGAAGACCTTCTTGACGCTGATGCCCATGCTCTGGGCCACGGTCTGGTTGTTGGCCACGGCCCGCATGCTGATGCCCACGCGGGTGAACTTGAAGAAGGCCGCGAAGACCCCCAGGAACAGGAAGGCGAAGCCCACGGTCCACAAATAGACCTCGGAGATGCGCACCGTGCCCAAGTGGACGGCTTCCTGGCTGAACAGGGGCGGATCGAAGACCATGATCTGGGTGCCCCAGATGACGGTGACCGCGCTTTTGAGCACCGTGGCCAGGGCGATGGTTATCATGATGACGCTGATGATGGGCTCGCCGATCATGGGACGCAGGATCAGCCGCTCCAGGACCACGCCCATGAACACGCTGAACACCAGCGTCAGCAAAAAGGCCACCACGATGGGCAGCCCCAGGCCCGAGTAGAACCACAGGCACACATAGGCCCCCACCAGCACGAACTCGCCCTGGGCGAAGTTGATGATGCTGGTGGATTTGTAGATCAGCGCGAAGCCCATGGCCACCAGGGCGTAGACCGAGCCGATGACCAGGCCGGTGACGATTAGCTGGAAAATCTCCTGCATGCGCTAAAACCTCTCCCGGCTATGAGGTTAATGGACCGGCTTCCAGAACTGCCACCACTTGCGCTCCTGCTCCAGACGGTACTGATCCAGGTCCTTCATCTTGCGGATCACCAGGTCGGTGACGATGGTCGTGGTCTTGCCGTCCTGGTAGCGGATCTGGCTCTCCACGTGCACCTGATCTGCGTCGGTATAGAGCGACTCGATCTCCTTGATGTAGCGCTGGCCGATGAACTTGCGCCTAAGCTTACGGGTGCGGGTCAACTCCTCGTCGTCGGGGTCGAACTCCTTGTAGAGCAGCAGGAACTTCTGCACCCGGGCCTTTTCGGGCAGCACGCGGTTTACGCGCACCACCTCCTGCTCGATCAGGTCGTAGACCTCCGGCTTGCTGGCCAGGTCGGTGTAGGTGGTGTAGCCGATGCGGTGTTCC
>JAKAGJ010000089.1:2200-7518 GCA_021815655.1 Deltaproteobacteria bacterium
CATTTGCCGGTGTGCTTGTAGTCGATGCAGATCATGGCGGTGACGAAATCGCGCTCATGGCCCAACACGATGCATTCCACGATGTAGGGGCAGAATTTCAGCTTGTTCTCGATGAACATGGGCGAAAAGCGCGCACCGCTGCTGAGCTTCATCAGGTCCTTGACGCGGTCGATGCACACCAGCTGGCCGCCCTCGCTGATGTAGCCCGCGTCGCCCGAGTACAGCCAGCCGTCGACTATGGTCTCCTGGGTGGCCTGGTCGTTCTTGAGGTAGCCCAGGAACAGGGCCGGCGAGCGGGAGATGATCTCACCCACGCCTTCGGAGTCGGGCTTGTCAATCCGCACCTCGGTATCTGGGATGGGTTGGCCCACGCTGGTGAAGTCCACGTTGCCGCTGCGGTGTATGCAGCTGATGCCGCTTATCTCGGTCTGGCCATAGATCTGCTTGAGATTGACCCCGCAGGCGTGGAAAAAGCGGAACACGTCGGGGCCCAGGGCGGCGCCGCCGGTGGAGGCGCTGCGGATGTTGCTGAAGCCCAGGCGGTCCTTCAAGGCCCGGAACAGCAGCACATAGCTGATGCCGTACATGATCTTCCAGCCCAGGGGCGGGTCCTTCTTCTGGAAGTGGAAGTCGGCCAACTGGTAGCCGATGGGCATGCACAGGCGATAGATGAACTGCTTGAACCAGCTGGCGTCAAGGTGCTTGACCATAACCGAGCGCGACATCTGCTCCCAAACCCGGGGCGGACTGAAGACCACGTTGGGACCGATCTCGTAGAGGTCGGCCATGGCCGTCTCCGGCGACTCGGGAAAGTTCACCGTGAAGCCGATGGCCAGGGCCGAGGCGATGGACATCATCTGCTCGCCGATCCAGGGCAGGGGCAGGAAGGAGACGAACTCGTCACCGGGCAGCTTGGGGTCCACGCTGCTCAGGTTCAAGGCCATCTTGAGCATGTTGGCGTGGGTGAGCAGGGAGCCCTTGGGGAAGCCGGTGGTGCCGGAGGTATAAGCGATCAGAGCCAAATCGCTGGGTTTCAGCCGGGCGATGGAATCCTCGAAATAGCTGGGGTGATCCTTCTCGAACTGCCGGCCCAACTCCTCCACCTGGGGGAAAAAGATGAGCAGGGGGTCGTCGTAGTCGCGCATGCCCTTGGGGTCGGTGTAGATGATCTTCTTGAGCCCCGGCAGCTTCTCCTTCATGTCCAGGACCTTGTCGGTCTGCTCCTGGTCCTCGGCCACCACGAAGCGCGCCCCGGAGTGGTCGATGACGTAGGCCACCTCGGTGAGAATGGAGTCCTGGTATATGCCCAGGGGCCGGCCCTTGAGGGACTGGGCGGCCAGCTCTGAGTAGACCCACTCCGGACGGTTGTCGCCGATTATGGCCAGCGCGTCGTCGTCCTGAAAGCCCAGGGCGGCCAGCCCCAGGGCGAAATACTTGACGCGCTCATGGTAGGCACGCCAGGTGACGTCCTGCCAGATGCCGTATTCCTTCTCGCGCAGGGCCACCCGGTCGTGGCCGAACTTCTCGGCGTTTTGTCTGAGCAGGGCCGGCAAGGTGGCGCCGGCGATGTCCACTCCGGGTTCTTGGGCTTTTAGGTAGGTCAGGGCCACGTTGCGCCTTCTCCCCTGATGAATGGGCTTACAGACCCAGCTTGGAGTGGGCCGCCGCCTCGGAGCCCAGGTAGGCCTCTATGACATGGGGGTTCTTGCTTATCTCCTGTGGCGACCCCTGGGCGATCTTGGTGCCGAAGTCCAGAACCACCACGCTGTCGCTGATATCCATGACCACGCCCATGTCGTGCTCGATCAGCACCACGGTCACGCCCCATTCGTCGTTGACGTCCAGGATGAAGCGGGCCATGTCCTCGGTTTCTTCCAGGTTCATGCCGGCCATGGGCTCGTCCAAAAGCAGAACCTTGGGGCGCATGGCCAGGGCCCGGGCCAGTTCCACCCGCTTCTGGAAGCCGTAGGGCAGCGTGCCCACCACCTTCTTGCGGATGGCCTCTATCTCCAGCAGGTCGATGATGCGCTCCTCGATTTCGGTGCGCACGGCGATCTCCTCTTTCTGGGCCTTGCCCAAAAAGAGGCCGCCGGAAAGAAAGCCGCTGTGCATGTGCACGTGGTGCCCCAGCTTGATGTTGTCCAGCACGGTCATGCCGCGGAACAACTCTATGTTCTGGAAGCTGCGGGCGATGCCCAAGGCGGCCACCTTGTGGGTGGCGATATGGGAGATGTCCTGGCCGTCGAAGATGATTTTGCCGCGGTAGGGATTGTAGAAGCGGCAGATGCAGTTGAGTATGCAGGTCTTGCCGGCGCCGTTGGGGCCGATGATGGCCTGTATGTCCCCTCTTTTGACCTTGAAGCTGACTCCGCTCAGGGCGTTGAGTCCGCCGAAGCGAAGATGGATGTCGTCCAGCTCCAGAAGGGTGTCCTCGGGTTTGAGGGCCTCGGTGGCCCGGCGCCCGGGGTTTGCTACAGCAGACATAAAACCTCCCCGGCCTGACCCCTCGCGCGCGCCCTGCCGTACCCAGGAGTGAGCGTTGCGGCCTCCCAATTGGTTAGCGGTCCCCGGTTCATGCCAGCCCCGACCGGCTGGACTCACTGGCCAAGCTTAATCTGTAGCTAATATTTACCATAGGTAATTTCTTCGTATTTGTAAAGGTGATTTTGTGCACAAGTAACAAACAAGCGCACTATCACCGTCCCCCTTGCCTGGACTGTGCCGAAGACCTCACATAAACAGGCGCTTAGGATTGGGAGCCTCGAGTATGCCGTTGCCCGCCGCTCAGTCGCCAAGGTGCTTGCCGCAGTATTGTCCGCCGCAAAAGTATGGGATGGCTAATTTTGGGGCCTAAACTTGCCCGCCCCCACCTGGCAACCTCAGATGTGTGATACTTCCCACCGCTGGGCTTACAGGCCATGTTCGCGGTGGGAGCGTCCGCCTGGCTCCTATAAAAGAAAGTAACTTTTTTGTAGCCGCCCGGCTCGGGGATTGTCAAGGGCAAAAACCGGCAACTACTGGATTTTCACGGGGTTGTGAATCATGGTTCAATCAGGGGCACCCCTGATGGCGCCAGGGATTTCAGGGCTCAGGCGCGGTCCAGGCGGGGAGGGAGGCGCCGGGGCCAGGTGAGGTCCTGATAGCAGCGAAGGAAGTATTCGTCGGTCATGCCGGCCAGGAAGTCGCGCACCAGGGCCGCCGGAGGCAGGGATTGGCGATAGTCATCGCCCTGATGGGCCAGATACTGGCCCAGGATGGGGCTGTCCTGGCGTTCATGGCCCAAATCGTCCAGGAAGCGGTCAAAAAGACGATGGTAGATGTCGCGGATCTTGTGGTGTTCGGTCTTGATGCGGGGGTGCAGGTAGATGCGCTGGTAATTGAAGGCCTTGAGCTGGGCCAGGGCCTGGGCCGCCGCCGGCGAGAAGCCCACGAAATCCTGGTCCCGGCTGTACTCCACCAAGTCGGCCACCAGGCGGTAGACCATGGTGCCGTTGCTCTTGCCCAGCACCTCGCCTACCTGCGGGGGCAGGTCCTCCCGGGTCACCAGCCCCACGCGGATGGCGTCCTCGAAGTCGCGGCCGATGTAGGCCACGGTGTCGGCGATGCGCACCAGGCAGCCTTCCATGGTCATGGGCGCCAGAGGCGTGCGCGGCTCGGCGGTCTTGGCTGTCAGTTCAGCATCCAGGGTGGCGAAGGTCTTGTCTCCCTGGGGCCGGAGCAGGGGGCTGTGCTTCTCGCCATCGTGGCAGAGCACGCCGTCCAGCACCTGTAGGCTCAAGTTCAGGCCCCGCCCGCCGTTCTCCACCCGCTCCAGGAAGTGCACCCCCTGCACGCTGTGCAGGAAGGCGCCCAGGCCGTGCTCGCGGCACTTCTCGTCAAGATAGCTCTCGCCGTCGTGGCCAAAGGGCGGGTGGCCGATGTCGTGGGCCAGGGCCATGGCCTCGATCAGGTCCTCGTTGAGCCCCAAGAGCCGGCCCATGGTGCGCCCCACCTTGCTCACCAGTTGCACGTGCAGCACGCGGTGGGTGATGTGGTCGTTGTCGATGAGCGAAAAGACCTGGGTCTTGTCGATGTAGCGGGTATAGGCCAGGGAATGCAGCACCCGGTCGGCGTCCAGGCTGAACTCCAGGCGGTGCCCTTCCGTGGCCATGGGGTCGGGCCGGCGCCGCTGGGCCGCGCGGCTTAAGCAGGCCCTGGGCGAAAGCCGACGGGCCTCGTCGTCCTCCAGGCGGCGGCGCAGGGCAAGCAGGTTTTCTCCGGCCATGGCTTCCTCAAACGCGCGGCCAAGATTTCAGGGCAAAAAACTCATGCTCCAACTAAACCCGCCGCCCCCTGGCCTGTCAAGTGGCCCGGGTCCCCGGGCGGGGCAAATACGGGTCCGGGGGTGCCTGGAAGCAATCAACGCCTGCGGCTCTCCTAGCGGCGTGGTCGTTCAATCCGGTTTATGCCCCACCGGGGGCACCCGCCCTTGGCTTGTCAGGCCGGGGGGGCGGGGATAAACTGCTGGCCATGATAATCGCCGCCGACAATCTCTCCGCCGCGCGCCCCTCGGTGCGCCGGGCCATACAACAGCGCGACGCCCAGGCCATAGCCGCCATCTGTCGGCAGGCCGCCCGTGCGGGGGCCCAGTGGCTGGACCTCAACCCTGGCTACCTGCCCCCGGCCCAACGCGGGGAGGTCTGGCGCTTTTTGCTAAAGACCGCCGAGGCGGCCTGCGACCTCAAGCTGATGCTGGACGCGCCCCAGGTGGAATCCCTGGCCCTGGCCCTGGAGTATTGCACCCGGCCGCCAGTGCTGAACATGGCCACCGCCCAGGAGGGGCGTTTGGGGCCGGTCTTGGATTTGGCCGCCGGCCACGGCCTGGAGGTGGTGGCCGCCACCATGACCCACATCGTGCCGGCCACCAGCGAGGAGCGCCTGGCCCTGGCCGCGCTGATCGTGCAGGAGGCCGGCCGCCGAGGCATCGCGGGGCCGCGCCTGTACCTGGACCCCATGGTCCTGCCCCTGGCGCTCAGCGGCGGCGAGGCCCAGGCCAGCGCGGTGCTGGCCTTCCTGCGCGCCCTGCCCTGCCTGTTCGATCCGGTCCCCAATAGCCTCATCGCCATCAGCAACCTCACCACCGCCACCGCCGCCGCCCGCGCCGAGTTCGCCGGCCCGCCCTTTTTGGCCGCGGCCTTTGGCGCCGGCCTGACCGTGGCCATGCTGGACGTGCAGCAGCCGGCCCTGCTCTCCACCGCGCGCCTGTGTCAGGTCTTTGCCGGCCAGCGCCTTTTCGCTGTGGCCGAGCACCAGCCCTGACCCGCCACCGGGAGAACCCC
>JAKAGJ010000090.1 GCA_021815655.1 Deltaproteobacteria bacterium
CTGTTTCATGGCCCCGGCCAGCAGGTACAGGGCGTCCCAGGCATAGCCCGAGTGGGTGTTGATGGGGTATTGCTTGTCGAACTTGTAGACGTCGTTGTACAGATGCACGAACTCGGCGATGACCTTTTTCTGGGGATCGCTGTCGGGCAGCTGTTGCCAGGCCATCAGCTTGGTGGCGGGCATGAGGTTGCCCTCGGCCGCCGAGCCGGCCAGTTCCAGGTAGCGCGGGCCGGGCAGGCCGTGGCACTGCACCAGGGGGGCCTTGATGCCCAGGGCCTGGTGGTTCTTGCTCACGATGGCCCCGGCGTCGCCGATGGTCCAGCAGATGATGGCCTGGGGCGAGGCGGCATTAAGCTTGGTGAGCTGGCTCTTCATGTCCACGTCGTTAGGCTCGAACTGCTCCTTGCCCACGATGGTGAGCCCGAACTCCGGGGCCAGCTTTTCCATCCAGCGCAGACCGTCGCGGCCAAAGCCGTCGCTGGCGGTGATGAGCCCGATCTTGGCCAGACCGTGGTCCTTGAGATAGGCCATCACCTTGGACACCGCCGTGGAGGAACGCTGGGGGGTCTTGAAGACATAGCGGGCGGTGCCGAAATCCATGTTGCCCATCTTGCCTTCCATGATGACCGGGTCGCCGCCCACGCACATCACCGTGGGCATCTTGGCCTCCTCGGCCTGCTTTTTCACGGCCATGCCGGTATCGGTGCGCGTGGGCCCCACCACGGCCACCACCTTGTCCACGGCCAGGAATTTCTTGTAGACCATCACGGCCTTGGTGGGGTCGCTCTCGCTGTCGCCCAGCACCAGCTCGATGGGACGGCCGTTGATGCCGCCTTCCTTGTTGATCTTGTCGGTGACCATCTGGGCCACCAGCTTGGTGGGCGTGCCGATGCTGGCCGCCGGCCCGCTCAGGTCAAAAAAGGCCCCGATCTTGATGGGCTCGGCCGCGACCGCGGCCTGGCTAAAGGTCAGGGCCAAAAGCAAGGCCGTGACCAGGGTCAAGAACCTTTGGTAGCGCGACATATTTCCCTCCCCGCTATTGATTGGCCTGGGTGCGCCGGCTTTGCGAGCCCGCGCTAGCTTGTCTAACAGCCTGTCCGAGTATTGCACGGGCGGGCTATTGGAGAACTCGCCAAATTTTTTATGGCGAGTTCCAAAAGGAGAACGCCATGGAGGGCGTTCTCCGATACCACCTAGAAGCGTTTGTCAAATACCCGCTTGCTCTTGCGATCGCTGCGCGGCAGGCTGCCGTGCTCCACCAATTGGACCTCCACGCTGACCAGCACCTGGGCCTTGATGGCCTTGGCCACCTCCCTGGCCACGGTTTCGTCATCGGACGGCGAGGCGCCGGCTATGCGCTCCACGCGCACGATCATGTAGTCGCGGCCGTCGGCGCGGTGCTCCAGGAATATCTGGTACTCGGAGCTTACGCCGTGGCTGTAGCTCAGCACGGCGTCGATCTGGCCAGGGTAGATGTTCACCGCCCGGTACTTGATCATGTCGTCGCTGCGCCCCAGCAGGCGGTCGTGGCGGGGCAGCCCGTTGCCGCAGGGACATGGCCCTTCCAGCAGCCGCGTGAGGTCGCGGGTGCGGTAGCGGATCAAGGGCGCGGCCTGCTTGCGCAGGGTGGTCACCACCATCTCGCCGATCTCGCCCGGCGCCACGGGCTCCAGGGTGATGGGGTTGATGATCTCCACGATGTAATAATCGGCCCAGTAGTGGATGCCCTGGTGGGCCGCGCATTCCAGGCCGGTGCCGGGTCCGTAAAGCTCGGTCATGCCCGGGATGTCGAAAAGCTCGACCCCGCCCAGGCCCTCGCTGATGCGCCGGCGCATGGCCTCGGAGGTGCGCTCCGAGCCGTAGATGATCTTCTTCAGGCTGATGCGGTCGAGAAGCCCCCGGCGCTGCACCTCCTCGGCCAGGAGCAGGGCCATGGAGGAGGTGCTGCACAGCACCGTGGTCTGGAAATCCTCCAGAAATTGGCACTGCATCTCCAGGTTGCCCGGCCCCACCGGCACCGCCAAGGCCCCGAAGGTCTCGCATCCCCGCTGAAAACCAGCGCCGGCGGTCCACACCCCGTAGCCCACGCAGATCTGCACCCGGTCCAAGGAGGTCAGTCCGGCCATCTCGTAGCAGCGGGCGAACATGTGCGCCCAGTCGTCCAGGTCCTGCTGGGTGTAGCACAGCACCTTGCGCTTGCCGGTGGTGCCGCTGCTGGCGTGTATGCGCACCACGTCTTCCATGGGCGCTGACAAGAGCGGGAAGGGATAGCCCTGGCGCAGGTGCTCGGCGGTGGTGAAGGGCAGACGCCGCAGGTCCTGTAGGCCACGGATGTCATTCGGCCCCACGCCGGCCTCCAAGAGCCGTTGGCGGTAGAAGTCACTGTGGGCGTGGACATGGCGCACGGTCCATTGCAGGCCGGCCAGTTGCAGGGCCTCCAGTTGACCGGGACCGAGGTTGGGCATGAAGGTCATGGCTTAGCTGCCTCCATATAAAAAGGGGAAGGCGTAGGCCGCGGCGCTGAGCAGGAAAAGCAGGCTGAGCAGCATGGAGGTCTGGTGCGTGGCCCTAAAGTAGCTTAACTGTAGACCCAGCCGCAAGAGCCAGAAGGCGGCCAGCAGGGCCAGGATTTGCTGACCCAGGTCGGTGTCCAGCAGGTCCTCGGCCCAGTACAGGGACAGAAAGGCCGCCGCCAGGAAATAATAGGTCAGGCACAGGTTCATGATGCGCATGATGCCCTGGTTCACCGGGTCCAGGGGCTCCAGCCTCTGCCCCCAGCGGAACAGGCGGGGAAAGAGCAGGTGGAACCCGGCCCAGCCCAGGTGCATGATCCCCCCGAGATAGACACTGGCCAGTTGGTAATCCAGCATGATCCGCCTAACCCCGGCCAGGGCTTTTGGGTTCGCGGGGAGCCGGTTCCCCCTGGGGATGCGGGGCCTGGTAGGCCTTGAGCCTGGTCAAGAGCCACTTGCCGCCGCGCTGCACGTGCTCCCGGCACAGCCGTCCGGCCTTGGCGGCGTCGCGGGCCTTGAGGGCCTCCAGCACCGCCCGGTGGTCGTTCACCGACCACTGCCCCGCCTGCACGCTCATCATGATGGCCCGGGATATGCGCTCCACCTCTTCCTGCAACTCGCTGAGCATGTGGTGCAGCAGGGTGGAGTTGGCCGCCTGGTAAAGCAGCTCGTGGTAGCGGGTGTTAAGCTCCACCAGGCGCACCTCGTCCTGCTTGACCAACGCCTCCTGAAACTGCTCCAGGTTGCGCTCCAGATCCTTTATCTGCTTGGGCTGGGCGCGGCGGGCCGCCAGCTCGCCGGCGTAGCCCTCCAGCACTCCGCGCACGCCCACCGCCTCCTCCACCTCCTCCGGGGTCAGGGGGCGCACCTCGTAGCCGCCGCGGGGGCGCTTGAGCAAGAGCCCCTCCTGCTCCAGGCGGTGCAGGGCCTCGCGGATGGGCGTGCGGCTCAGCCCCAGTTGCTGGCCCAGGCGCTCCTCCACCAGGCGCTCGCCCGGGGTGAGTTCGCCGCGCATTATCAGGCGCCTTAGCAGGATGGTGGCCTCCTGGCCCAGAGGCCGGCGGCGCAGGTTGGGTTGCGTATTTTTCATGGCTTGTTACCCGTGGAACCCTCGAAGCGCTCGGGGCCCAGAAAGGCCTCGCGCAGTTGGCGGTCGCCCAGTATCTCGGCGGCGCTGCCCGAGAACCTGATGCTGCCGTTGGTGAGCACGTAGCCCCGATGGGCCACCGACAGGGCGCCCAGGGCATTCTGCTCCACCAGAAGCACGCTGCATCCCTGCTCGGGCAGCTTTTTTATGATGTCGAAAATCTCGCGGGTGACCAGGGGCGCCAGCCCCAGGCTGGGCTCATCCAGGAGCAGCACCTTGGGCGCGGCCATGAGCGCCCGGCCCATGGCCACCATCTGCTGCTCCCCGCCGCTCAGGGTGCCGGCGGGCTGGCGCCGGCGCCGGGCCAGGGGCGGGAACAAATGATAGACCTGCTCGAAATCCCTGGACACCTGCTGGCGGTGTTGCCGGCCTCGGCGGCAATAGGCCCCCAGTTGCAGGTTCTCCTCCACGCTCAAGGGGCCGAAGACCTGGCGCCCCTCGGGCACCTGCACCAGGCCGGCCTCCACCACCAGCGAGGTCTTGCGCCCGCTCAGGACCTGGCCGCCCAGGAGGACCTGGCCCCGGGCCGGCGCCAATAGCCCGCTGATGACGCTGAGCAGGGTGGTCTTGCCGGCGCCGTTGGCTCCCAAAAGGGAGACGATCTCTCCGGGACCCACGGTGAGGCTCACCTCCCGCAGGGCCTTGACCGGGCCGTAGCTGTAGTCCACGGACTGCACGCTAAGCACGGGCTGCCTCCTGGGGCGGCGCCGGGTCCATATCCAGGCCGGGTATGGGCTCGTCGCGGCCGCCCAGGTAGGTGCGCAGCACCTCGGGGTGGCGCTGGATGCTCTGGGGATCGCCCTGGGCGATCTTGCGCCCGAAGTGCAGCACCACCACCTGGTCGCTGACGCGCATCACCAGGGACATGTCGTGCTCCACCAGCACCAGGGTCACCCCTTGCTGGCGCACGGCCAGGAGGGCTTGGCCCATGTCCTCGGTCTCCGCCGGGTTGAGCCCGGCCACCGGCTCGTCCAGGAGCACCAACTTGGGCTTGGCCACCAAGGCCCTTGCCAGCTCGACGCGCTTGCGGTCGCCATAGGAGAGCTGGCCGGCGGGCAGGCTGGCGCTGTCCTGCAATCCCAGGAACTCCAGGGCTTCCCTGGCCTGCTGGCGGATGCGCCGCTCCTCGGCGCGCTGGGCGGGCAGCCTCAGCATGGCGCTGACAAAGCCCCGGCCGGTGACGGCGTGCAACCCCACCATGACGTTCTCCAGCACCGAGAGATTGGCAAATACCTGGAGGTTCTGGAAGGTGCGCGTCAGCCCTTGGCGGGCCAGGACGTGGGGGGCCTGGCCGTTTATGGTGTGTCCGTTGAAGACCACCCGGCCCCCCCGTGGCCGGTATACGCCACTGATGCAGTTGATGGCCGTGGTCTTGCCGGCGCCGTTGGGGCCGATGACCGCCGTGATGCGCCCCGCCGGCACGGCGAAGCTCACCTGGCTCAGCGCCTGCACGCCGCCGAAGCTCATGTCCAGGTCCCGCACGCTGAGCAGGGTTTCGGGCATCAGGCGCCCTCCCCGGCCCGGGCGGCCCGCGCGCCACGGACCCTGGCCCACAGCCCGGCCAGGCCCTGGGGCTGGAAGATCAACAGCAGCAGCAGGATGCCCCCAAAGAAGATGTCCTTGTATTCCTCGAAGACGTGCAGCACCAGGGGCAGCGGCGTGAGGAAGGCCGCGCCGAAAAAGCCGCCCCACAGGTTGCCCATGCCCCCCACCAGGCACATGGTGACCAACTCCACCGAGGCGAAGATGTCAAAGGTGGTGGGCGAGACGATGCCGAAGTAGTGGGCGTAGAGCGAGCCGGCCACGGAGGCGTAGATTGCGCTGAGCACAAAGACCTGCACCTTGTAGGCGGCGGTGGGCACTCCCACGGCGGCGGCGGCCACGGGCGAGTCATGCAGGGCGCGCAGGCCCCGCCCCACCCGGGAATCGGCCAGGTTGCGGGCCAGAAGAAGTCCCAAAAGCGCCGTTGTCCAGGCCAGCCAGTAGAAGTCCTGGTCGCTGGCCAGGGAATGGCCCATGATCTTGAGCGGCGGGATGCCCGAAAAGCCGCTGGGGCCGCCGGTGAACTCGTCAAGTTGCAGGATCAGGATGGTCACGATGAGGTTGAAGCCCAGAGTGGCCATCACCAGGTAGTTGCCGGCCAGGCGCAGAGTGGGGATGCCGATCAAAAGAGCCACCAGGGCCACCACGCATGCCGCGGCCAACATGGCCAGCCAGGGGTCCCAGCCGTGGGTGGAGGTGAGAATGCCGCTGATATAGGCCCCCAGGCCGTAGAAGGCGGCGTGCCCCAGGCTGATGTTGCCGGCGAAGCCGATGAGAAGGTTCAGGCCCGTGACCACCAGCACGTTGAGCGCCATGACGTTGAGCACGTTGAGGTGGTAGGGGTTGCCCACCATGAGCGGCGCGCAGGCCACGGCCGCCGCCAGGGCGGCCAGCTGCCACCAGAAGGCGCGGCCCTCGCGGTTCATACCCGCGCCTCCTCGCCGCGCCCCAAGAGCCCCCGGGGCCGGATGAAGAGCACCAGTAAGAGCACCACGAAGGCGATGACGTCCTTGTAGGCGCTGGAGAGCGCGCCGGCCCCCAGACTCTCCAGGAGCCCCAGGGTGAGCCCGCCCACGATGGCCCCCAGGAAGTTGCCATAACCGCCCAGCACCGCCGCGGCAAAGCCTTTCAGGCCCATCATCACTCCCACGTGGTAGGACGCCGTGGTGATGGGGGTGATGATGGCCCCGGCCAATGCCCCCAAGCCGCCGGCCAGGGCAAAGGACAGGCGCACCATGCGCCTGGTGTCAATGCCCATGAGGGCCGCGGCCTTGGGGTTGATGGCCACGGCGCGCACCGCCCGGCCGGTGAGGGTGTGGTTGAAGAAATAGATGAGCACCGCGATGGCCGCCAGGGTGATGGCCAGTATCCACAGGTTCTGGGGGGTCAAGGTGGCGCCCAGGAAGCGCAGGGGCACGTCGGGGCTCAAGGGAGGCACGGCCAGGGCCTGCTTGCCCCATATTTCCTTGAACACGCCCCGGAAAAGCGCGCTGGCGGCCACGGTGATGAAGATGAGCACCGTCAGGTCGCGGCTCTTGGCCCGGCGGATGGCCAGGGCCTCCAGCATCACCCCCAGCCCGGCCACCACGGCCACGGCCAGGGGCAGGGCCAGAAGCGCCGGCAGCCCCGCCGCCCCCAGGAGGGTGTACATCATCAGGCCACCCAGGCTGATGAAGTCGCCCTGGGCGAAATTGACGATGTGGGTGGCGTTGTAGATCAGGCAGAAGCCCAGGGCCGCCAGGGCGTATATGGAGCCGGTGGTGAGCCCGCTCATGACATATTGGCTAAGCTGCTCCCAGCCGGACATGCGTTGGGCGGCTCCCTAAGTTGCGGTTTTTGCGAGGTGCCGGGGCCGGGCCTTGCGCGGCCTGGTTTGTATTCTGTATCCAGTATACGCTCTGAAATTACCGGAGTTGCGTGGGGTTGTCAAGGATGATAATGTACAGGCTCCCAATAGGAGATTGAGAACCCGCTACAGGAAAGGCAGCGATGGAGCGAGGTTGGCGGCGGGCGGCAGGGCCGCGTTTGCCGGCCTTGCCAGTCGCGGATGGCGGGTTAGGCCGCGCCCACCCGCCCGGCGGCCCTGGCGGTGGTTTCGGCGCCTGGCGAGCGAGCGCTTGACCAAAATGCCGGGGCGGGGGAGGCCCGCCCTCCCCCACCCCGGCTGGTTTTTCGATTCGATCTATCGCGGGCGTGGGCGGGTTGAGAAGCCTAACCCGCCTCTTCGCCTTTTGGCCTAGTAGTCCTCGTAGGCCAGGTCCTCCTCGGTCACCTTGTGGCGGAAGGTGACGTAGGCCCAGGCCTGGTAGG
>JAKAGJ010000091.1 GCA_021815655.1 Deltaproteobacteria bacterium
CCCCAGATTGTGGTGGAATTGGCGGGAACGGGAGCCGTTGGCGCTGGTGGGGTCAACCACGCCAACCGACCCGTTTATGCCCCGCCGGGGGCACCCGGCGCCCCGCCTCGGCCGCCCGGCCATGCCGGGCCTTGCCGGTGCCAGGGCCTGATCGTCACGCCCACCGGGACAGACCCCCGCCGGCCTATTGGCCCTACGTGGCCCTGGCCGGCGTGGACTTTCCGGCCGCCATCCGGCGATGCAAGAATGGCCGGGCTAAAGGCGGGGCACGGGGTATGGGTGGAAGGAGGAGGCCGGGCGTGGCTGGCCCCAGATTGTGGTGGAATTGGCGGGAACGGGAGCCGTTGGCGCTGGTGGGGTCAACCACGCCAACCGACCCGTTTATGCCCCGCCGGGGGCACCCGGCCCGACCCGTTTATGCCCCGCCGGGGGCACCCGGCGCCCAGCGGCGGGCACGCCGCCTAGGCGGTGATGAAGGGGCTGGCCAGGAAGCGCACGAAGGTGGGCACCAGGTCGGCGCCGAAGACGCTGTCGCGCTCCTGCATCATGGTGGCCGCGGCCTGGTAGGCGCTGCGGGCGTCCTGGTGGGGGCGGGTGCTGGTCATGGCGTCGAAGGCGTCCACCATGCGGGCCAGGCGGGCGGGCAGGGGGGTTTTCTCGGCCTTGAGGCCGTGGGGGTAGCCGCTGCCGTCGGCGTTCTCGTGGTGGTGCAGCACGATCATGAGGCTGTCGTAGGGCACGGCCCCCACCTGGGAAACCATCTGGTAGCCCAGTTGGGGATGGTTGCGCATCAGGGCCATCTCCTGCTCGCTCAAGGGGCCGGTCTTGGTGGTGAGCGAGCGCGGCAGCTTGGCCCGCCCCACGTCGTGCATCATGCCGCCCACGCCCATGGCGTGCACGTAGGCCTCGCTGCGCCCCAGGTAGCGGGCCAGGGCCATGCAGAGCATGCACACGTTGACCGAGTGGGTGTACACCGAGTAGTCGGTGCGCAGGATGGTGCTCATGTTGGTCATGAGCTGGGGGGTGCTGGTGATGCGCTGCACCGTCTGCTGCACGCGGTCCACGGTCTTCTTGAGGATCTTGGGGGTGATCTCCTCGGCGTTGAACAGGGTGTTGAGGTTCAGTACCGCCAGCTCCTGCACCACCATGGCCTTGTTGCGCAAGGGCCGGCTGGAGTCTTCCATGATGGCCGGGGCCATGCGCTGGAAATAGTCGTTGAGTTCCTGGGACTGCTCCAGGCGCACGAAGACCACGCGCTGGTCGGCGGCCATCAGGCGGTCGCGCCACTGGGCGCGGAACTCCTCGCCCTTCTGGCAGGCCGGGGTCATCACCACCTTGCCCTGCTCGAACAAGGGCAAATACAAATCCACCGGCGTGGGCTCGCCCGGCACCAGCACCTCCAGAGCCAGGGGCGCCATGTCATAATCCGCCGGCTCGATGTCCACCCGCAGGCGCGTGCGGTCCAAGGGCCGGTCCAGCAGACGCGAGGTCCGCTGCTCGGAATTGTCGTTGCCGTCCATGCTGCCCACCCCCAGATTCGTCCAGTTACCAAAGTAGCATGCCCGCCCCGCCACCGCAACGTAACCTACCGGCGCTCCCGGCCCGGCCTACGCGCCGGCCATGCTTGGCATGGCCGGGCCGCCGCGGCGGGGCACAAGGGGATACCGCTTTTTTTTGCTTCTGCCCAAAAACCGTTGACAGCCTAGACGACCGGTCTATTATTAAAGCCACACACAGACTCCCAAGGCCAAGACCATGACCTCCAACACCCGCCAACGCATCCTGGAAGCCGGCGCCCAACTGGTGCATCGCCAAGGCTTCAACCACACCGGCATCCAGGAGATACTGCGGGCGGCCGGCGTGCCCAAGGGCTCGTTTTATTTTTATTTCAAGAGTAAGGAAGAATTCGGCCTGGCCCTGATCGACCACTTCGGGGCCTACTGGCGCCAGAAGGCCGAGGAGATGCTGGGCGATAAAAGCATCCCCCCCCTGACCCGCCTGGAGCGCTTTTTCGCCCAATCGGTGCAGCACTACTGCCAGACCGGGTGCAGCGGCGGCTGTCCGGTGGGCAACCTGACCCAGGAGATGGGCGACATCAACCCCGCCTTCCGGCAGCGCCTGGCCCAGGCCCTGGATTACATGGCCGATTGGGTTGCCCGCCTGCTGGAGGAGGCCCGCCAGGCCGGCGACCTGGAGCCCCACAGCGACATCCGCGGCCTGGCCAATTTCATCATCGCCAGTTGGCAGGGGACCTTGATTCGCATGAAGGCCTGCAAGGACCCAGAACCCCTGGAGGTATTCCAACGGGTGGTCTTTGGCCGCCTGCTGGCCCGTTAAAAATTTTTGCGGCCCGCTAGTAAACCGGTCTATTAGTCGTCACCCGCCCGCTCAGCCAGCAGCCCGCCAGGCCGCCGGCCATCCCCTGACCGCCGGGTCCAGCCGCCCGGCAGAAGAAAGGATCAGACATGAACCAGGTGCTAACCGCCATCAAAGAACGCCGCAGCGTGCGCAAGTTTCAGGAGCGGCCCGTGGAGGATGAGGTGCTGGGGCAATTGCTGGAGGCCGTGCAGTGGTCGCCCTCCTGGGCCAACACCCAGTGCTGGGAGGTGGTGGTGGTGCGGGACCCGGCCCTGCGCCAGGCCCTGCAAGCCACCTTGGGCAAGGGCAATCCCGCCACCAAGGCCGTGGTCAGCGCGCCCCTGCTGCTGGTGATGTGCGCCAAGCTGGGCCAGTCCGGCTATTACCACGGCCAGGTGACCACCAAATTCGGGGACTGGTTTCTCCACGACCTGGGCATCGCCACCCAGAGCCTGTGCCTGGCCGCCCACTCCCTGGGCCTGGGCTCGGTGGTGGTGGGGCTTTTCGACCAGGACCAGGCCGGCCAGGCCCTGGGTCTGCCCGAGGGCTATCAGTTGGTGTCCATGCTGCCCCTGGGCTATCCGGACCAGAGCCCCAAGCCCCCGGCCCGCAAGGAGATCGCCCAGTTCACCCATTACGACCGCTTTTAGGCCCCGGCCCTGACCAGCCGGGCCCGACCAACCCGAGGAGGTACCAGCCCATGTTCAGATTGCAGACCATTGCCCCCGAGCAGGCCACCGGCGCCCTGGCCGAGGCCTACAAGGTCTTCCCGCCCCAGGTGGGGGTGCCGGCGCCCTTGCAGATGCTCAGCGCCAGCCCGGACCTGGTCATCATGCAGGCCAATTTCATCAAGCACTTCATGACCCACCCCAAGCTGGGCTTCAAGCTACAGGCCCTGATCCGCTACCTCTCCGCCGCCGACCAAGGCTACAGCTTCTGCGTGGGGCTCAACGGCAATATGCTTAAAAGCACGGGCTTAAGCGACGTGGACCTGGAGGCCCTGCACGAAGACCCCAGCCGGGCCCCCCTGGAGGCGCCCGAGAAGGCCATGCTGCTGCTCACGCGCAAGGCCCTGCGCACCCCCGAGGCCCTGAGCAACGCCGACTTCGATCAGGTGCGGGCGCATGGCTACAGCGACGCCGACATCATGGACGCCCTGTGGATTGGCGCGGGCATGAAGGCCATGTCCGCCCTGTTCCAGGCCCTGGTCAAGCCCCAGGGGTAGGCCCCTCCCAGGCGCCCCCGGCCAGGCAGGGGCCTGGCTGGGGGCCGGCAAACAGCCCTTTTCGCGGTCGCGGGCAGGGGGCCAACGCCCCCTTGGCGGCAAAAACACCATATGATTCTTGACGGCGGGGCTTTCATGCTACATCCTGTGCATATCCGCCGGCTTGGCCGGCCTTGCGCCCTAACCCTTGCCGCGGGGGAAGTCATGCCGCGCCGTGTGGGTCGTTTTCTGGTCCGTCTGCTCGCCGGGGGCATGTGCCTTTTGCTGCTGGCCGCCGTCCCCGCCCTGGCCAGCCCGGCCGATGGTTCCGCCTGGCTCACCAGCGAGCTGGGTCTGTTGCAGCCCCGCCTGAGCTACCAGGCCGAGCACCAGTTCGACCAGCGGGTGGACAACCACAGCGGCGAGGTGGGCTTCAACCAGCACGACCTGCGGGCAATCACCCCCCTGTGGCAGAACTCCAGCAACGAGCTGTCCCTGGCGGGGCGCGCCCGCTACCTGGACCTGGATACCACCGCCGTGTTGCCCTCGGGCAAGGGCCTGCCCTCCGAGCTGTGGGACCTCAACCTGGCCGCCCAGTTTCGCCACCGTTTGGACGGCGGCAGCGTGCTGGGGCTGTCGGTGCGCGGCGGCTCGGCCAGCGACAAGCCCTTTCACAGCGACGGCGAGAACCAGTATGGCGCCACGGCCTTCGCGCGCCTGCCCAGCGGCCGGGACGGCGCCTGGATCATCCTGGCCAACTACGACAACAACCGCGAGCTTTTTCCGGGGATGCCCCTCATCCCCGGGGCGGGGTATTGGTACGCCCCCTCCAAGCGCTTCCAGGTGCTGGCCGGCGTGCCCTTCAGCAGCCTGCACCTGCGCCCCCTGGCCGACCTGGACCTGAACCTGTCCTACGCCATGGTGCGCACCCTGCGCGCCCGCGCCACCTATCATCTCGTCAAGCCGTTGAGCGTCTACACCGGCTTCGAGATGTTCCACCAGGGCTATCTTTTGGCCGACCGCGCCCACAGCGAGAACCGGCTCTTCCTATACCAGAAGCGCGCCCTGGCCGGCACGGCCTACGAGCTGGGGCACGGCCTGGTGCTGGACGTCTCCGGCGGCTGGGCCTTTGACCGCTTCTTCTTCGAGGGCGAGAACTACGGCGACCGCTGGCAGGACCGCCTGAGCCTGGAGGACGGGGCCTTCTTCGCCGGCCAGATCGGCTATCGTTTTTAGTCCGGCCTTTACGGGCCAGCGGCCGGCCGCGCTTGAGTGCGTGGCCGGCCGCTGGCGTTTCGGGGGGGAGCAAAGGCGAGGGGTTGTTGGCCTACAAGCTCCTTAGCCAGGCCTCTATCCGCTCGGCGGGCGTGGCCACGATCAGCCCCACCAGGCTGGCCCAGGCCAGGGGCGTGTCCGCCGGACAATAGCCGCGCCGGATAGCCTCGTGGAGGTAGCTCATGGCCAGGCCCTGGGGGATGCCCTGGTGCTCCCAATAAAGCTTGGGCACCACCGGCTCGCCGGGCAGCTCGGCCAGGATCAGGCCCATGACGTAGTCCTCGGCCTCCTGGGCGGCGCAGGCCGGGTGCTCCCTGATCCAGGCGACGGCCTGCTTGCCGATGGCCTTCTGGACCAGGAAGCGCCTGTCGTGGGGGCTGGCCGCCACATTGCGCGCCACCACCTGGGCCAGCTCCTGGATGGGGTCCGGGGGCGGGGCCGGCGGTTGCCAGGCCGGGTCCACGCCCAAGGCCGTGACCTGGCCATCTTGCACGGTGGCGGTCAGGCCGCCCCAGGCCGCCAGCAGGCGGTCGGCCAGGGCGGCCTCGGTGATGGCATAGGGCAAGAGGCTCGCGGCGGCCAGGCCCGTCTCCTTGGCGGCAGCGGCCAGGGCCGCCTCCAGGGGCGGGTGCCCCAGTTGGCCCTGATACTCGGTGCGGCCGGAGTTGGCCACCACGGTCGCGCTGATCTTATCCACGAAAATCCACATGCTGACCTCCTAGGGCTGGATGACGTAGCCGCGCCAGGTGCTGTCCGGCGTGGCGGCGGTGGTGTCGTCCCCCTGAAAAAAGCTCACCTGATTGGCTCCGGTGATCTTGGCGTATATCCCCAACCCGCCCCAGCCGTCATGGGCGGACATGGCCGTGGGGATCATGATGGCCTGGCTGTAATCGGTCAGGGTCTTGCTCAGGGTCACCACGGCGCTGCCCCCGGCCACCACCTCGATGGATTGGGGCCGGTTCTTCAGCTTGACCGCCTCGGCCAGCAGGTAGTGGCTGTAGTTTGTGTCGTTGCAGGAATAGGGGATGGATACTGTCTGGGGTCCGGAGAGATAAAAGCCGAAGCGCACGTAGCCCGTGGTGTAGACCCCGTCCGGGCCTTGGCCCAGCAGCAGGACCAGACTCTGATCCAGGGGATAGGTTCCGGTCAGGGTCAGAGTGTAGGTTCCGGACATGGCCCCGCCGTTGCCGGTGTGGGTCTTCTTTATGCGTTCGCGGCAGCCCTTGGCGATCTCCAGGCCGGCGCCGCCCGCCAACTGCAACATGGCTACACCTCCACCGGCTGAATCAACATCTCGCAGATGAGCAGGTCGCCGCCGTGGGGATCGCCCGCCGCCCGCCAGAAGCCCACCAGCACCCGGTCGCCCAGGTTGACCTCGGCGGCGGGTATCTGCAAATCGGCGCTGTCGATGTCGAAGCGGGCGTAGGCCGCCGCCGGGGCCACGACGCTACAGCCCAGGTTCTTCATGCCCGCGCCCTGGCAGCGCCAGGTGACGCCGCCGTCGGTCACGGTGTTGCCGATGGTGGTGGGCCAGGCGGGCGCCGAGGAGGCCGAGGTGCCGGCCACGGTGGCCTGGTAGTAATAGCCGTTGGGCGCCGGCGGCAGGCGTTGGTCGCCCAGGGCGTAGGCCGTGGCGGCCTGCCAGCGCTTTTTCACCGGGTTCATCACCGCCCCGGCGCCGAAGACCTGGTAGGCCAGCCCCAGGCTCAGGGCCGAGGCCTCGGCGGTGCTCATCAGGGCTTCCAGCTTCACCCGCCAGGCCACGCCGGCCAGCCAGGCCTTGAAGTCGGCCCAGCCCCAGGCCTGGTCGGCGTTGGCCCAGCGCACCACCCCCAGGATGCCGTCGTTCTGGCAGGGGTAAAGCTCGTCGGCCAGGATGCCCGCCAGGGGCCGGGCGCGCAAGAGGTCGGCCAACTCGCCCTGGCGGGTCAGCCGCGCCTCGCTGCCGCCGTCCGGGCCGCGGTAATGGGCCTCGGCCTTGCCCCCGGCCAATCTGGCGTAGAGCACCCCCTCGGCCGAGCCGGTTTCCGGGGCCGCGCCCTGCGTGGCCAAGTAGCGGTACTTGCCGTGGCCGTCGCTAGCCGTCTCCACCAGGGCCAGGCGGTTTAGGGTGTCTTCCTTGGTGGGATGCCCGGCCCCCACCATCTCCTCGCTGTACTGAATGGTCTGGTCGCTCATGCCTGATACTCCGTTAGGTCGCGCTGGCCGCCGGCCTGCTCCCGGCCGTCCGCCGGGGAGGCGCCGTCGGCCAGGCAGGCCCTGGTCTTGAAAAACCCCGTGTCCACCAAGGTGAAGGTGATGGTCCCCCGGTCCAATTGCGGCTCGATGCCCAACACCCGCACCATGCGGTTCATCAGCGGCAGGCCGCTTTCGTCGTAGAGCCAGTCCAGGGACAAGAGCGCCAGGTCGCCCTTTTCCAGAGGCAGGTTGGTCAGGGCGTCCTCCTGGCAGGTGATGACCCGGCGCGGCGCGCCGTAACCCTTGACCAGGGCCGCGGCCAGGGCCTGGGCCGTGGCCTTCTCACGCACCCAGGGCAGCTCCAGGGTGCGCGCCTGGGGGCCGTAGAGGGCGATGCTCGCGGGGTCCTGGCTGGCCAGGCCGTCGTCGCCGGCCTCATACTGGCGGCTGCGGTA
>JAKAGJ010000092.1 GCA_021815655.1 Deltaproteobacteria bacterium
AGGCACCGCCTACATCAGCCACGAGGAGCGCCCCTTTGCCATCGGCTTCTTCAAGCTGGCCCAGGAGCGCTTTCAGATACGCGCCACCCAGCGCAGCGTGGCCGGCGAGGACGGACCCACCCAGGTTATTCTTTACGCGCTTAAGAAAATCTAACCCGGCCGCGGTCGGGTTTTGGGGCGAACTGGCCGGGCGGGGTTTATCCCCGCCCGGTTTTGGGAGGGGCGCTGGCCTTCTCGGCCACGTGCACCCAGGCGATGCCTCGGGTCAGGGCGTGGGAGCGGGGGGTTATCAGGCCGGCCTGGGCCATTTCCCGCCGGAAGTCGGCCGGGGCGGGGAACTCCAGAATGGTCTCGGCCAGGTAGCGATAGCTGGCCTGGTCGCCGGAAACCATGCCCCCCAGCCAGGGCAGGAGCCGCGAGAGGTAGCGCAGGTACATGGCCCGCACCAGGCGGCCCTGGGGCGCCGTGAACTCCAGCACGTACAGGCGCCCCCCCGGCTTGAGCACCCGCCGCATCTCGGCCATGGCCGCCACCCGGCGAGGAATGTTGCGGATGCCGAAGGCGATGGTCACGGCGTCGAAGGTGGCATCGGCAAAGGGCAGGCGGGTGCCGTCGCCGGCCAGGAGCGCCAGCCTGGCCCCGCTGGCGCGCTGCTTTTTCTGGGCCGGGCCCAGCATGGCCGGCACCAGGTCCAGGCCCACCACCAGGGGCTTTTGCGGCAGGCCCGCCACGGCCAGGGCCAGATCGCCGGTGCCGGTGGCCACGTCCAGCACCCTGGCGCCCGCGCCCAGGCGCAGGCTACGCGCCACGAAGCGCCGCCAGCGCACGTCCTCGCGCAGGCTCAAGACGCGGTTCAGCAGGTCGTAGACCGGCACCACCTGATTGAATATGCGCCTCACCTGGCGGATCTGCTCGGCCTCGTCCCTCATCGCTCGATCACCAGCCCCGCCAGGTAGCGCGGGTCCATGGGTGCGTTTTTGGCCAACCCGCCCAGCTCCCGCTGGATGTGGCCCAGAACCTGGCGCAGGCTCTCGCTGGCCAGGGAGGCCTCGGCCGGGTCGGGCAGGGCCTGACAGGCGGCCTGGGCCTCTCTGGCCAGATCGCCCTTGAGCCCCTTTTGCAGGGCCGTCACCGCCTCGGCCAGGCTCGCGGCCGGCAACGGCGCCAGACCGGTCAGCCCCAAGGCCCGGCGGGCCAGCCAGGTGGCCACCACCATGCTGAGCTTGATCTGCTGGGGGTCGGCGGGCCAGACCTCGGCGCCCAGCAGGTCCACCAGCTCCTGGCGCTCAATGCCCAAAAGCTCAAAAAGCAGGCGCCCGCCAAACTCGGCCAGGCTCAAGTAATGCCTCGACTGCTCCAGGTCGCTCAGGCTCAGGAAGGCCCGGTACTCGCGCCCGGCGCCCAGGCCGGGATCATAGCAGCGGGGGCGCGGAAATAACAGCCCCCCCAGCCAGCGGTCCAGGGGCTCGTCCAGCAGGTGCAGGCTGGTGGGCAGGCCGGCCAGCCAGCCCTCGCGCAAGAGCAGCCAGGCCCGGCGGTTCATCTGGCGGATGGCCGCCGCCCCCTGGCGGGCCAGGGCCGGGAGCGGCAGGCGCTCCAGTATGGCCGCGGCCGAGGCGCCCTGGGGGCCGGCCAGAAGCTCCAAACCAAGGTTGACCAGGCCCAATCCCTCGCCGGCGGCGCGGGCCACGGCCTCGGGCTGGGCCGGGTCGGCGTCCAGGGCCACCACCGCGCAGTTGGCCACATAGGCCAGCTCGGCCTTGAGGGCGTCCAGGGTCGGCCCCTCCAGCCCCCCGGCCAGGCTGGGCAGGGCCTGGTCCGGCGGCATAAGCCCCAGCAGGGAGCCGGAGCGCGGCGGGCTCTTTTCCGGGAACCCCAGGGAAAGCTTGGTGGGGAGCTTTTGCCAGTCGGCCTCGCCGGGCGGCGGCACGGCCCACAGCTGAAGTGCCTCCAGGCGTTCGGGGAAGCCCTGGTCCATCATGCGCCCGCGCCTGAAGCGGGCGGCGTCCTCGGCCATGCCGGAGGCCGATTCCCAGAGCATGGCCTCCAGCACCTGGTAGTAACGGTCCTCCATCTCGCTTTTCAGCAGCACCAGCACCTGGGCCGGGAAGGCCGCCGAGGCCTGGTCGTGAAACTCGATGAAGTACACGCCGTCCAGGGTGAAGGAGGGCAGGTCGTCGGGCGGCTCCTGCTCGTCCTGGCTGGCCAGGAACTTGACCACCTTGAACCAGTGGGCGAACAAGAGCGCCAGCACCTCCAGGTCGCAGGAGATGAGCCAGCGCTCCAGGCGATCGCTGCCGGCCTCCAGCACCAGGGGCAGCCAGACCTCGTAGCGCGAGGGCGCGAACTCCTCCTTGACCCAGCCCGTAAGGTCCAGGAGATAGCTGAGCTGCTCGTCGCCGGACAGGCCCAGCAAAAGGCCGGCGTCCTCGGGACCCAGCTCCAGCACCGTGGCGGCGAACTCGTCCGGCGCCAGGGCCCGCACCAGGGCCTCGGAGTCCTGGGCCAGGGTGATGAGCTTCTCGCGCTGGGAGGGGCTGGCCGCCAGCACCGCGCGCAGGCGCTCTTCAAAGCTCAGTCCGTGCCACAGGGCCTCGGCGGCCCGGGGGTCGCTCTTTTCCAGCTCCAGCAGGGAGCCGGGGTTGGCCAAAAGGCGGCTGATCTTATGGTCGTCCTGGTCGTTCATGCGTCCTCTGTCCATGCCGGGCCAGGCGGGAACCTAATGCAAGCCTTTGGGCCCGTGCGATCAAACCATGTCAGACGTGCCGAAATAATCATCCAATGAATGTCATCGCCAGCGTGGCGGAGCAATCCTCCCCGCATTGGCTCGACCGTCACGGCCCCTCGGGGGGAGCCGGCGCGGCCCGAGGGGGCGATGGCCTAAACCGACCCGCCATTGCCAGCGGGGGCGCCCTGCCCGCAGACGCCGCAGCGGCGGCAGGTGGCCGGCGCGCAGGCCGGTGACTCCTTGCCCGCCAGGGCGCGTTGGGCCTCTTGCCACAAATAGGCGCGGCTGATGCCGTGGTCGATGAAATCCCAGGGCAGCAGTTCCGCCAACTCCCGCCGCCGGCCGGCGTAAAAATCCGGGTTCAGGCCGGCCTGGCTAAAGGCCGCCTTGGGCTCCATGCCCTGGGCCAGGCCGGCGATGACCGGCCCCAGGCGGCGGTCGCCCCGGGCCAGGGCCGCCTGCATCTGGGCGTATTTGGGCACGTCACAGGTTACCTTGAGATTGGCCAGGGGTTTGAGCTCCTTCTGCACCCGGGCCATGCGCGCCTTGATCTGGGGCAGGGGGGCCATGGGCTCCCACTGGAAGGGCGTCCAGGGCTTGGGCACGAAGGCGTTGAGGCTCACCGTGACCTGCCCCAGGTGCCCCCGGCTGCCGGCGGCGCTGACCACCTGCTGGCGCAGGCGCCGGGCCAGGCCGATCAGCTCGGCCACGTCCTCGTCCTGCTCGCTGGGCAGCCCCACCATGAAATAGAGCTTGAGGTTGGGCACCCCGCCCTGGATCAGAAGCTCGGCGGCTTTTAGCAGCTCGTCCTCGCTGAGGTGCTTGTTGATGACCCGGCGCAGGCGGGCGCTGCCGGCCTCTGGCGCCAGGGCCACGGTCTGGTGGCGGCTCTGGGCCAGGGCTTCCACCAGCCCCGGCCCCAGGCGGTCGGCGCGCAGGGAGCTGACCGAGAGCTTGCCACCTTCCCTGAGCACCCGGCCGGCCAGCTCGTCCAGGCCCTCGATGTCGCTCACCGCCGCCGAGACCAGCCCCACGCGCCCCCACTGGCGGGCGGCCTGGCCGGCGGCCTCCAGGAAGTCGGCGCCAGAGCCCAGGCGGGGGGGGCGGTAGAGGTGTCCGGCGGCGCAGAAGCGGCAGGCATGCGCACAGCCGCGCCCCACCTCCATCAGGGCCATGTCGCCGAACTGGGGGCCTTGGGCGTTGAACACGCTCCTGGCCAGGCCGGCGGCCGGCCCCTGATACTTGGGCGCGCTCACCCGCGCCGGCACTTCGGCCAAGGGCGCGAAGGACTCCAGGGTGCCGTCGGCCTGATAGCGGGGCTCATAAAGACTGGGGGCGTAGAAGCCCTGCACCCGCTGGGCCAGGCCCAGCAAGGCCTGGGGCCGAGGCAGGTGCCCCCACTCCAGGAAGGCCTCCAGAAAGGGTTCCAGCACCACCTCGGCCTCGCCCAGCAAGAAGCCGTCCAGGAGGCCGGCCAGCGGCTCGGGGTTGAGCATGGGCACCACCCCGCCGGCGACCACCAGGGGGCCTCGGCGCTGGCCGGCATCCAGGCCCAGCCCCGCCAGGTCCAGCATGGCCCCCAGGTGGGGGGCGTCGTTCTCAAAGGACAGGGTGGCCAGCACCAGGTCGAAGTCGGCCAGGGGGCGCGAGGATTCCAGGGTCAATAGCGGCGCGCCGGTCTTGGCGTACAGCGCGGCGGCCTGGCGGTCGGGCAGGAAGGCCCGCTCGCACAGGGCGTCGGCGCGGTCGTTGATGCTGCCGTACACCGTGGCCAGGCCCAGGTTGGCCAGGCCCACGGCGTAGGTGTTGGGGTAGATCAGGGCCACATTGAGGCGCCCGCCGGGCTCCTTGCGCACCGCCCCCTGCTCGCGGGCCAACAGGGCGCGGTGGTACTGCACCAGGGGCTGGGTCTGGCGGGGCAAGGTCTTCTCCTGATTGGGCAATGGGCCAAGGCCCTTAGGCATGTTACCACAGGCCCCCGCCCGCCACCACGCCGGCCGCGCCGGCCGGCGCTTGACCCGGCCCGGCCGGCGTGTCACTGTTGAAACAGGCGGGGCCGCCGGCCCCGGCGCCACCCTAACAGCGGGAGCGGTCATGGAGCAGGATAAGCAGCGGGAGTTCCTGGAGCGCTTGATCCAGGCCGGCGAGCAGGCCAGCATGTGGGAGCTGGGCCAGGCCATGGGCCTGGACCGGGGCGCCACCGAGGCCCTGGCCACGTCCCTGCTGGCCCAGGAGGCCCTGCAGATGGTCAGCCTGAGCGGCAAGGTATGCCTCACCGAGGCTGGCCGCCAGATGTGCGGCCCTGGCGGAGGCAGCAACGATCTGGCCCGCCTGCTGGCCGACCTGGAGGGTGCCGGCGGCCTGGGCCTGAGCGGCCCGGCCCGCCAGGACTTCCTGGCTGACCTGGCCACCCTCAAGGCCCAATTGGGCCGTAGCCAACCCTTGGCGCCGGTGATTAAGGCCTGCCTGGCCGCCCTGGAGAGCGCCCTGGCCAAATCCCCGGCCCCGGAGGCCGCCGGCTTGCTCCAGCGCGCCTCGTCCCTGCGCGGCTAGGCCGGGTGCCCCCGGCGGGGCTTAACCGGGTCGGGTAGGCTGGCTTCCTGGCCAGCGCCGCCGGCTCCCGTCGGGGCCTTGACGAACAGTCAGCAGTCAGGGAGCGGGTGCCCCCGGCGGGGCCTAACCGGGTCGGGTAGGCTGGCTTCCTGGCCAGCGCTGAGCAATAGAAGGAACAAAGCCGGGCGGGGATAACCCCCGCCCCTACACCAAGATGCCATTTCTCTTAATGTAGGGGCGGGGTTTATCCCCGCCCGCTCTGCCTATCAACCTAAGGCTGGCCTCGTCCGCTGGCCCTGCTAGCAGCTACAGGAGGTGCTGCCGCAGCTGCCGCCGCCGCCCAGGGGATGGGCCGTGGAGAGCACGAAGCCCTGCTGCCAGCCGTTGTCCACGAAGTCCACCTTCACATCGCCGCTCTGGCCGCTAAGTTCCTTGTCGATCAGGTAGGTGAGCCCGTCGACCTCGTACTTGTCGTCGTTTTCCTTTGGTTCGTCCAGAACCAGTCGGAGCGACGGACCGCTTCAGCCGCCGGCTTGCAGAAAGACCCGCAAGGCGGAGTCCAACTGCTTCTCCTGCATGAAGGCCTTGATGGCCTTGCTGGCGCTCTCGGTAACCTCGATCATGGTGTTTCCCTTCCTGCCCTCTCTAATGGGGCTTGGTTGCTTTTCCCAAAATATGGCAACGATTTTCCCGAAGGGCAAGGGGATCAGTCATTTTTTAGGCCGATGCCCCCAGGGAGACGGTAGCCTATGCGTGAATAAGCCGATAAAACAGTATATTATTGCTATGTTATGCCTGACTGCCCCGGCCGGCGGCCTCAGGCGCGGCGAGTGACCACATAGGAGGCCAGGCCCAGCATGGTCTGCAAGTCCAGGCTGGGCCGCCCCTGGGCCAGCAGCGGGGCCAGGGCGGCCTGGGCGCGGGCGGCGTGGTGATTGGCCCAGGCCATGGTGGCCTCCACCCCTCCCTGGCGGCGGATGATCTCCTGGGCCTCGGGCAGCGCCTGGGGTTCCTGGCGGCTTCGGCGGGTCAGTTCCAGCAGGCGCTGGCGCGCCTGGGGCGCCGCGTGGTCGCGGGCATGGATAAAGGGCAGGGTGATCTTGCCTTCCTCCAGGTCATGCCCCACGGGCTTGCCGAATTCGTGCTCGCTGCCCACGTAGTCCAGGGCGTCGTCCACCATCTGGAAGGCGATGCCCAGTTCCATGCCGTAGTCGTAAAAGGCGCGCACCGTCGCCTGGTCGGCCCCGGCGTGGATGGCCCCCATCTGGCAGGCCGCGGCCAGGAGCACGGCGGTCTTGGCCACGATCACCTTCAGGTAGCCCTCATGGCTCAGGTCCAGATCGTCGGTGTGCAAAAGCTCCAGCACCTGCCCCTCGGCCATGTGGGTGGTGCAGTCGGTGAGCGCCTGCACGAAACGGTGGTCAGCCACCTCCACCGACAGGGAATAGCTCTTGGAGAACAGGAAATCGCCCACCAGGATCACGGCGTCGTTGCCGTATTTGACCCGCGCCGCCGGCCGCCCGCGCCTTAGGCCCGCGTCGTCCACCACGTCGTCGTGCAACAGGGTGGCGGCGTGCAGGTATTCAAAGATGGCCGCGTGGCGGGGGTCGGCCTGGTGCCCCAGGGCGCGGGCCGCCAGCAAAAACAGCACCGGCCGCAGGCGCTTGCCCCCGCTGAAGATGATGTAGCCGCTGACCTCCTCGATGTAGGGCACGTGGCTCTTGAGGTTGGCGGTGAGCGCCTGGTCCGCCGGCTCGGCCAGGGCCAGGACCCTGGCCCGCACCTCCTGGTTGCTTAAGGGGTTCAGGAGGGGCTGAAGGGCCGGGGGCTCTGAGGGCAGGTCGTGGGTCGACACGGCGATACCTCGCGCAGCAGTAGACGTTGCACCCCTGTACCCGAACCCGAAAACCTTGTCAACCCACTGGGTAGGGGCCGGGCCGCCAATGGTCGGCCTTTGGAATGCTTGGCGGACTGGAAGGGGAGCCGACAGCCCTGGCCTGGTCCATGACCTGCCAGACCCGGCATGCCCCGCCGGGGGCACCCGGAGGCCGTGGCTTTTGTATCGGAAAGCGCCCCTACGGGAGCCGACAGCCCTGGCCTGGTCCATGACCTGCCCGACCCGTCATGCCCCGCCGGGGGCACCC
>JAKAGJ010000093.1 GCA_021815655.1 Deltaproteobacteria bacterium
TGGATCACGTCCTTGGAGTTGAGGGTCAGCTTAACCGGCCTGCCCACCGGCACCCACAGCTCGTGACTCTGCCGGCCGCCGGGGTAGGTGAAGGACCAGGACCACTGCCGGGCCGTGACCTGCACCTCCATGGCCCCCGGCGGGATGCCGCGCAGGGCGCGGAAGCTCTGCCAGCCATAATAGAACATGGCCAGCACCAGCAGGGTGGGCACCACGGTCCAGATGATCTCGGCCACCAGGTTGCCATCGAAATCGGCCGGCACCGGATGGCGCCGGCGGTTGTAGCGGATGACCATGTAGATCATGGCCAGGGTGATTAGCACCAGGATCAGGGCCGAAATGCCGAAGATGACCAGGAAGGTCTGGTCCACGCTGGCCACCGCGTTGACCGCCGGCCTGGTCATGGCGTGCCCAGTCCGCGATAGGCCAGGTCGAAGAAGGTCATGCCGATGAAAATGGCCAGCACCAGGCAGGCCAGGCCCAGGAGCCACTTGAGCAGCCGGTTTTCGTACTTCAGGTGCATGAAGAACAGGATGACCAGCAGCGCCTTGACGCTGGCGATGCTCAAGGCCGCGACCGCGTTCCAGAAGCCCAGGTCCAGGCGCGCCAAGGCGATGGTCAGGCCGGTGAGGCAGACCAGGGCGCCCCAGACCGCGGTCAGCAGGCCGGGGCTCAGGATGTGGGGGGCGCTGTGCTTGGCGTCTGGGGGCATGCCCTGCTCCTGGCCGGCCTAGGTGATGAGGTAAAAAAGGGGAAAGAGGAAAATCCAGATCAGGTCCACCACGTGCCAGTACAGGCCGGCGTTCTCCAGGATCACGAAGTCCTCCTGGCGCACGCGGCCCCGCCGCACCATGAGCGTAACCGTGCTCAGGAGCCCCGCCCCCACCAGCACGTGCACACCGTGCAGGCCGGTCATGGCGAAGTAGAGGCCGAAGAACACCTCCTGGCCCGGGGGCAATTGGTGCAGGTGGGCCGAGCCGGGATAAAGGCCGTGGCTGAACTTGGCCGACCACTCGAAGAACTTGTTGACCAGAAAGCCTAATCCCAGGGCCACGGTCAGGGCCAGGCTGAGCAGGCACTGGCCCTGGCGGCCACGCTCCAGGGCGGTGACGGCCAGGGCCACGCACAGGCTGCTGGTCAGCAGGATCACCGTGTTCAGGCCGCCGAGCAGGGTGTTAAGGTCTCTGGCCGCCTGGTGGAAATCGGCCCGGTAACGGTGCAGGTAGCCGGCGTAGAGCAAAAACAGCCCTCCGAAGAGCACGATCTCGGTGAACAGGAAAAGCCACATGCCCAGCTTGGCCCCGGCGTAGTCCTTGGCCTTCTCAGACATGGTGTTCCCGTGGGGCGAAGTCGTAGGGGCCCTTGCTCACCACCGGCGGCTCTGGGAAGTTCTCCTTGGGCGGCGGCGAGGCCACGCTCCATTCCAGGGTGGCTGCGCCCCAAGGGTTGGGGCCGGCGGGGGCGCCGCGCCTGAGGCCGGCGTAGAGATTGTGGAACATCAGGAGGAGCCCCAGGGCCAGCACCCAGGAGCCCACGGTGGAGATGAACTGGGCGTGGGCGAACTGGGGCAGGTAGTCGTAGTAGCGCCGGGGCATGCCCTCAAGGCCCATGACGAACATGGGGAAGTATAGCGTGTTCATGCCGACCATGATTATCCCGAAGGCCCAGGCCGCCCGGCCCCGGTGGTACATGCGGCCGAAGATCTTGGGGAACCAGAAGTGCATGGCCGCGAACATCCCCAGGCCGGTGCCGCCGAAGATGACGTAGTGGAAGTGGGCCACGACGAAGTAGGTGTCGTGCACGTGGATGTCGGCGCCGGCGGCGCCCTGCACCAGGCCCGAGAGCCCGCCGATGGAGAACATCAGGATGAAGCCCAGGCTGTAGAGCAGGGGCGGCTCCAGGCTGATGGAGCCCTTGTACAGGGTGCTGAGCCAGTTGAAGACCTTTATGGCGCTGGGCACCGCCACGATGAAGGTGAGAAATGAAAAGACCAGCACCGCCACATCGCTCATGCCGCTGGTGAACATGTGGTGGGCCCAGACCAGGGAGCCGAAGAAGGCGATGGCCAGGCTGCTGAAGGCGATCATCTTGTAGCCGAATATCTTTTTGTGGGCAAACACGGGGATGATCTCGGAGATGACCCCCATGGCCGGCAGGATCATGATGTACACCGCCGGGTGGGAGTATATCCAGAACAGGTGCTGGTAGAGCAGGGGGTCGCCGCCGCGGCTGGGGTCGAACAGGCCCAGATGCAGAACCCGTTCGCTGAAGATCAAGAGCGTGGTGATGCCCAGGATGGGCGTGGCCAGCACCTGTATCCAGGCCGTGGCGTAGAGCGACCACACCAGCAGGGGCAGCCGCCGCCAACTCATGCCCGGGGCGCGTTGCTGGTGGATGGTGGTGATGAAGTTCAGCCCCGTGAGGATGGACGAGAAGCCCAGGATCAAGACCGCCAGCACCGCCACCGAGACGTTGGTGGTGGTGCGCTCGCTGAAGGGCACGTAGAAGGTCCAGCCGGTGTCAGGGGCGCCGGAGCCGGTGAAGATGGAAACCAGGGCCACCAGGGCGCCGGTGACGTAGAGCCACCAGGAGAACAGGTTCAGCCGGGGGAAGGAGACGTCACTCGCCCCCAGTTGCAAGGGCAGCAGGATGTTGCCGAAGGAGGCCGGGATGCTGGGGATCACCACCAGGAAGATCATTATCACGCCGTGCAGGGTGAAGGCGGCGTTGTAGGTCTGGGGGGCGATGATGGTGTTGCCGGGGGTCATGAGCTTCAGGCGCATCAAGAGGCCCAGGCACACGCCCACCGCGAACAGGGTCATGATGCAGGTCAGGTACAACAGGCCGATGCGCTTGTGATCGGTGCTGAATATCCAGGAAGCCAGGCCCCCCCGCCCCGGCTCCGGGGTCAGAAAGCCCCGCGCCGGACTATCCTGGGGCGACGCGGCCTCAGTCATGACCGGTGCCCGCGCCAGGGGGCGGCGTCTGGGCGCGCCGGCGCTTCCTGGCCCCCGCCGCCAGAAAGGCCGCGAAGACCAACAGGGCCAGCAGGATGCCCACCCCGGCCACGCGCATCAGGTTGAAGACGTAGCGCCGGCCCTTTGCGTCGTAGGTGTAGCAGAAGGCCAGGGCGCGGGTCACCGACAGGCCGGGCTTGTCGCTGGCCGCCTCGCTGGCGGCCATGGCGATGTCGAAGGCCAGGGGGGCGCCGCCGTAGAGGTAGCGGATGATCTTGCCCGAGGGCGATACGGCCACCAGCACCAGGGGGTGCTGGAAGCCGTCGCTGGCGCGCTGGTAATGGAAACCGATGGCCTCGGTGAGGCGGCGGATGTTGGCCGCGTCGCCGGTGAGGAAATGCCAGTCCCCGGGCGGGAACTTGCCGCCCAGGGCCGTGGTGAAGTCGTGGTGCTTTTGCCGGGCCAGGGCGGGCGTCTCGTCGGGGTCGAAGCTGAAGGTGACCACCTGGTAGTCGCGCCCCGGGGTGAGCCCCACCTGGGGCAGCACCTGGCTCAAAACGCCCAGGAGCAGGTTGCAGGCGTTGGAGCAGGAATAGTAGACCGGCACCAGGATGGTGGGCACCCTGATCAATTGGCGCAGGTTGAGCGCCCGCCCCTGCTCGTCGGCCAGGACGATGTCCTCGGGCAGGTATTGCCCCAGGTGCTCGCTCACGCCCACGCCCGGGGCCTCGACGGCCGGCGCGTTCTCATGGGCCCAGGCCGCCGGGCTGCCCATCATAAGCAGGGCCAGCAGGAGCAGGGCGGGCAAGGCCTGGCTCCTAGAAGTGGGAGATGTATTGGGCCAGGGCCTGGATGTCCTCGGCAGACAGGTTGGCCGCCTGGGCCTCCATCAAGGCCTTCTTGGTCCCGCCGAAGGTCTTGGCCTTGTAGCCCTCCAGGGCCTTGGCCGCCTCGGCGGCGGAGAGCCCCTTCAGGGGCCGTCCCACCCCCAGGGCCGCCTTGGAGCCGTCGGCCCCATGGCAACCTTGGCATCTGGCGTAAAGCGACTTGGCATCGGCGGCCTGGCCCGCCACCACCCCCACCGTGGCCAGCCCCAGGCACAGGCAGAGCATCAGCACCAGTTTTTTCATGGAACCACCCTCCATGGCGGACGCGCCGCCCTCCAAAAAGTCCTATTTTGTATTAGCCTATACCCCGCATATCCCAAATTCAACCCGAACCTAAAACCCGCGGTCCGGCGGCGCGGCGCCAGGGAGGCCCTGGTGAGAGAAGGCCGGCATAAATATTTACATATCTTTTCTTTGCGGGATAATCACTCCGATGCGGGAAAATTAGAGGCCCAGGGCCCGGCGCGGGCGAGCCCCGGGCGCCGCGGGGGAAACAAGGCATGGCCGAGGTGGTGGTCATGGCCGAAACCGGCCTGGAGATCAGGGCCCTGCACATCAAGGGCGAGACGGTGCTGCTCTTGGAGGCCGGCTCCTTCGCGGCCGTCCTCACGGCCATCGACAAGCTCCTGGCCAGGTATCTGGAGGACTGAACTTGCCCCCACCCATGGCGCGGCTCAACCTGGTCGATTCCCTGGACAGCCTCCCCTTCGGGGTGTTCATCCTGCGGCGCGACTACGTGGTGCTGCTCTGGAACCGCTGCCTGGAGCAGTGGACCGGTCTGGCCAGCGGCCGCCTGCTGGGCCAGGACATCCGCCAGCGCTTTCCCCACCTGGGGCAGGCCCGTTTCGCCGGGCGCCTGGAGCAGGTCTTCCAGACAGGGGCGCCCACCATCTTCTCCTCCCAGCTGCATCACCACGTCATCCCCGTGCCTCGCCCGGAGGCCGGCTTCCGCCACCAGGAGACCGTAGTCAGCGCGCTGCCCGACCAGGAGGACGGGGGCTTTCACGCCCTGTTCGCCATCCAGGACGTCACCGACCTCACGGAACTGGCCACTCTGCACCGCCAGGCCCGGGACCAGGCCCTGAGCGAAGTGGCGGCGCGCCAGCGCACCGAGGAGGAGCTGCGCCGGGCCAAGGAGGAATCCGAGCGCATCCTGCGCGTGGTGCCCTCGGCCATCTTCACCGTCGACGACCAGCAGCGGGTGCTGACCTGGAATTCGCGGGCCGAGGAGCTGACCGGCTATAAGGCCCAGGACGTGGTGGGCCGCAAGTGCTACGAGTTCGCCCTGGCTCCCTGCCTGCTGGATTGCGGCCTGCTCGACCCCGACAAGCCCAAGCCCATCATCGGCACCGAGTGCAGCATCAAGACCAAGGACGGCCGCGTCAGTCTGTTGCGCAAGAACGTGGACGTGGTGCGCGACGCCCAGGGCCAGGTCATCGGCGGCATCGAGAGCTTCGAGGACATCACCGAGCAGCGCCAGGCCGAACAGGCGCTACTGGAGAGCGAGGAGCGCTACCGGGTGGTGATCGAGGCCTCCAGCGACGGGGTGCTGCTCATGCGGGACGACAGGGTGCTCTACGCCAACACCCCCATGGCGCGCATGCTGGGCCTGCCCAGCCCGGAGGCCCTGGCTGGCCGCGACATCACCGACTTCGTGCACCCCAAGTACCGCGCGGCCGTACGCCAATACTCCGCCACACGCGAGGCCGGCCTGGACGTGTCCAGCCATTTCGAGCTGATCGCCCTGCGCGACACCGGCCAACGCTTCCCGGTGGAGGTGTCGGCGGCCCTGACCACCTTCCAGGGCCACCCGGTGACCCTGGGCTTCGTGCGCGACATCACCGAGCGCAAGGCCGCCGAGGAGGAGCTGCGCAAGCTCTCCCGCGCCGTGGAGCACAGCCTGGCCTCGGTGGTCATCACCGATCGCAACGGCACCATCCAGTACGTCAACGACAAGTTCTGCCAGCTCAGCGGCTACACCCGCGAGGAGGCCCGGGGGCAAAACCCGCGCATCCTCAAGTCGGGGAAAACGCCCACCCGGGTCTACCAGGAAATGTGGCGCGCCCTGACCAGCGTGGGCCAATGGCGGGGCGAGTTGCTCAACCGCAAGAAGAACGGCGAGCTTTTTTGGGAGCACGCCTCCATCTCGGCGCTCAAGAAGGCCAACGGCCAGATCACCCACTACGTGGCGGTCAAGGAGGACATCACCGAGCGCAAGCGGGCCGAGGAGGCCCTGGTGGAGTCCCACCAGCGCCTGGCCCAGACCACCGCCCTGGCCAGCGAGATGGCCTCCCAGGCCCAGGCCGCCAACCAGGCCAAGAGCGACTTCTTGGCCTCCATGAGCCACGAGATACGCACGCCCCTGAACGGGGTCATCGGCATGACCGGCCTTTTGCTGGACACCGAGCTTTCCCCGGAGCAACGTCAGTTCGCCGAGGTGGCGCGGTCCTCGGCCGAGGCCCTGCTCACCTTGATTAACGACATCCTGGATTTGTCCAAGATCGAGGCCGGCCGCCTGGACCTGGAGTGGGTGCCCTTCGCGCCCCACCGTCTGGTGGAGGACGTGCTGGATATCTCCTCCGGATCGGCCTACGCCAAGGGGCTGGACCTGTGGTCGGTCTTTGAATCCGACCTGCCCTCCCAGGTGGTGGGCGACCCCGCCCGCTTCCGCCAGGTGCTCTTCAACCTGGTGGGCAACGCCGTCAAGTTCACCGAGCGCGGCGAGGTGGGGGTGCGCGTCAGCCTGGACAGGCGCGCGGAAGGCCGGGCCTGGGTGCGCGTGGAGGTGCGCGACACCGGCATCGGCATCTCGGCCCAGGAGCTGGGGCGCTTGTTCGCGCCCTTCAGCCAGGCCGACGCCTCCACCACCCGGCGCTTCGGCGGCACCGGCCTGGGGCTGTCCATCAGCAAGCGCCTGGTGGAGCTGATGGGCGGCGGCACAGGGCTGGAGGGCCAGCCCGGCCAGGGCAGCGTCTTCTGGTTCGTGCTGCCCTGGCAGGAGGCCCCGCCGGAGCTGGCCGAGGGTGAGGCGGAGTTGGCCGCCCTGGCCGGCACCAGCGTCTTTTGCGTGGAGAAGAACGCCGGCACCCGCGCCAGCCTGGCCGCCACCTTGAGCGTCTGGGGCCTGGCCTGCGAGGAGGCCTCCAGCGGCGAGGAGGCCCTGGGCCGGCTGCGCGCCTGGCAGGCCGGCGGCCGGACCTTCCGGTTGGCGGTGATAGACCGGCAGCTGCCGGACATGGACGGCCTGAGCCTGGCCCACTCCCTGCGCCAGGATCCGCTCTTGCGCCCCATGTGCCTGGTGGGCTTGAGCCAGCTCACCTCCACCGGACAGGAGCAGGAGCAGCTCAAGGCCTGCTTCGACGCGGTGATGAACAAGCCCCTGCGCCGGGACAGCCTGCGGGCCTGCCTGTTGTCAATTTTAGCCGCCGAGCGGGGCGGGGGGCCGGCCTCGGCCGCCTCCCTGTCGCCGCCCGGCGCCGGCCACCCCCGGCGGGCGCGCATCCTGCTGGCCGAGGACAACCCGGTGAATCAGCAGCTGGCCGTGCAT
>JAKAGJ010000094.1 GCA_021815655.1 Deltaproteobacteria bacterium
GCTGTTGTTGTTTTTGGTCTGGCGCGAGGTCAAGGGCCGCTACCGCCAGATGGCCCTGGGACCCTTGTGGATAATATTGAAGCCCCTGGTGACCATGGTCATCCTGAGCGTCATCTTCGGCCGGGTGGCCAAGCTGCCCTCCGACGGCATCCCCTATCCGCTGTTCACCTACTCGGGGATCTTGCCCTGGACGCTCTTTGCCGTGGCCACCGGCAAATCCACCACCAGCCTGGTGACCAACCTCAACGTCATCTCCAAGGTCTACTTCCCCCGCCTGGTGGTGCCCCTGGCCGCCGCCGCCTCGGGGCTGGTGGATTTCTGCATGTCCTTTTTGATCCTCTTGGGCATGGTCTTTTTCTATGGAATGACCCCCTCGGCCAACATCATCTACCTGCCGGCCTTTTTGCTCCTGGCCCTGGCCACGGCCCTGGCCCTGGGCCTGTGCCTGGCCACCCTGGCGGTCAAGTTCCGCGACGTGGGTTACGGCGTGGAGCACATGCTACAGGTGATGATCTACCTCACCCCCGTGGTCTACCCCAGCAGCATGCTCTCCGGGCACTGGCGCGAGCTGTACCTGCTCAACCCCATGGCCGTGGTCATCGAGGGCTTCCGCTGGTCGCTGTTGGGGCTGGGCCAGCCGCCCACCCTGTCCACCCTGGGGGTGGCGGGGGGGGTGCTGGCGCTCTTGCTCCTGGGGACCATGCTCTTTCGGCGCAGCGAACGCACCGTCGTGGATTTGATGTAGCCATGTCCACCCCCGCCATACACGTGGAAGGCCTGGGCAAGCGCTACCGCCTGGGCCTGGGCATGAATCCCTCCCAGAGCCGGGCCGGCAGCCTGCTGCGTCTTATGGCCACGCCCTTTCACTACCTGATCCGCTCCTTCAGCCAGGCCAGCGAGGCCGAGACCCTGTGGGCCCTGAAGGACGTGAGCTTCGAGGTGCAGCCCGGCGAGGTGGTGGGGGTGATCGGCAAGAACGGGGCGGGCAAGACCACCCTGCTCAAGATACTCTCGCGCATCACCGACCCCAGCCAGGGGCGCGCGCGCCTGAACGGTCGCGTGGGCAGCCTCTTGGAGGTGGGCACCGGCTTCCACCCCGAGCTGACCGGCCGCGAGAACGTCTTCCTTAACGGCGCCATCATGGGTCTGCACCGGGCCGAGATCAAAACCAAGTTCGAGCAGATCGTGGAGTTCGCCGAGGTGGGCAAGTTCATCGACACCCCGGTGAAGCGCTACAGCAGCGGCATGTACGTGCGCCTGGCCTTTGCCGTGGCCGCCCACCTGGAGCCCGAGATACTGCTGGTGGACGAGGTGCTGGCCGTGGGCGACCTGGCCTTTCAGAAAAAATGCCTGGGCAAGATGGGCTCCGTGGCCCAGGAGGGGCGCACCGTGCTCCTGGTGAGCCACAACATGGAGGCCGTCATGGGCCTGTGCCCGCGCTCCCTGTGGATCGACCAGGGCGGGCTCAAGGCCGACGGCCCCAGCCGCGAGGTGGTCAAGGACTACACCGCCTCCTGCCTGGAGCTGGCCTGCCAGGAGAGCCTGGAGGGGCGCGAGCGCGAGGGCCAGGGCGTCATCGGCCTGACCCGCTTTTCGGTGCGCGACGGCCAGGGGCGCCCCAGCCCCTTCGTGCTCTGCGGCGACGCGGTGGAGTTTGTCATCGACTTCGCCACCAAGGACGGCCAGGAGCTGTCCAACGTGCTGGCCTGGATGTGGATACGCGATCACCTGGGCCAGCCCCTGACCTGTCTGTACACCCGGCTCACGGGCCAGGACTTTGACAAGATACCCGGCCAGGGCCGCTTCGTCTGCCGGGTGCCGCGGCTGCCCCTGGCGCCGGGCACCTACCTGGTGGACATCATGGCCCGGGCCTTGAACCACCCCACGGACAAGGTCTTCGGCGCCGCCCGCCTGGAGGTGGCCCCCGGCGACTTCTACGGCACCGGCCGTCCCCTGCAAGGGGTGGGCACCGTGCTCTGCGACCACTCCTGGCGGCTGGAGAGCTAGGGCCCCGCCCGTTATCCTGGCCGCATCCGCGCCTGCTCATTAGGGAGGTTTCTCCATGGCCCCAGACGACGCCAGCCAGCCAAAGGCCTATTACGGCCTGCCCCGGGAGGTGGTTTTCTGCCAGCGCTGCGTGATGAGTAACCAGCGCCCCAGTTCCTATCCCGAGTTCAAGCACACCAAGGACCGCGTCTGCCCCACCCTGCACATCGCCGAGGACGGCATCTGCGACGCCTGCCACTACAATATGTCCAAGCCGGCCATCGACTGGCAGCGGCGCGAGCAGGAGCTTTTGCGGCTCCTGGAGCGCTACCGCCGCGATGACGGCGGCTATGACTGCCTGGTGCCGGGCAGCGGCGGCAAGGACAGCGCCTACGCCGCCCACCTGCTCAAGTACAAGTACGGCATGCACCCGCTCACCGTCACCTGGCCGCCCATCCTCTACACCGACTACGGCTACCAGAACTTCAAAAACTGGATCGAGGTGGGCGGGGTGGACAACATCTCCTTCAAGCCCAACGGCCGGGTGCAGCGGCTCATCACCAAGCTGTCCATCGAGAACCTCCTGCATCCCTTCCAAACCTTCATCCTGGGGCAGAAGAACCTGGCTCCCAAGATGGCCCTGCAACTGGATTTGCCCCTGGTCTTCTACGGCGAGTCCGAGGCCGAGTATGGCAACCCCATCGCCGAGACCAACACCTCCCTGCGCGACAAGTCCTACTACTCCTTCCAGAACTACCAGGAGCTCTATCTGGGCGGGGTGCCGGTGCCGGAGCTGTTGGAGAAACACAACTTGAGCCTCAACGACCTGGCGCCCTACTTCCCGGCCACCCGCCAGGAGCTGGAGCAGAAGCGCATCGAGGTGCACTACCTGGGCTACTACGTAAAGTGGACCCCCCAGGAGGCCTACTACTACGCCGCCGAGAACACCGGCTTCTCGGCCCGGCCCTTCCGCACCCAGGGCACCTACAGCAAGTACAACAGCATCGACGACAAGATCGACGACCTGCACTACTACACCACCTTCATCAAATTCGGCCTGGGCCGGGCCAGCTACGACGCCTCCCAGGAGATCAGGAACAACCATCTGACCCGCGACGAGGGCGTGGCCCTGGTGCAGCGCTTTGACGGCGAGTTCCCGGACCGCTATTTCCAGGAGGTGATGGACTACCTGGAGATGGACCCCGAGCACTTCCTGGAGCTGTGCGACAAGTTCCGCTCGCCCCACCTGTGGCATAAGGTGGACGGCCAGTGGCGCTTGAGGCACCAGGTGAGCTGAGGGCCGGGGCCGGGGACGACAAGGGCATGGACTATGAGCCATGGCTGGAGCGCCAGCGGCGCTTCCGCCTGAAGGCCCTGGCCCAGGCCCCCGAGGCGGCGGGGGGGCGTTTCCGCCTGTGCGCGGGGTGCGGGGAGGTCTGCCTGTGCCACGAGACGGCCTGCCCCAACTGCGGCGGCCAGCGGATCGCCTGGGGCGTCCTGCCGGGCGGGCTCCAGGAGGCCGCCGGGTGCATCCGCTGCCAGAAGCGTTTCGCCGGATTGAAGGATTAGCCGGGAGAATGACGTGCCCTGCGACCTGAGCAAACACAGCGTCAGCCAGGACAGCGACATCCGCCGCTGCATCCAGGCCCTCAACCTGGGCGAGAAGGGCATCGTGCTGGTCCTGGACCCCGAGGGACGGCTCTTGGGCACCGTCACCGATGGCGACGTGCGCCGGGCCATCCTGGCCGGCCAGGGGCTGGACACGCCGGTGGGCGCGCTCTTGGCGGCCAAGGCCAGTTCCTCCTACGCCAGCCCGGTCACCGCGCCCCTGGGCTCCGAGCGCGGCCAACTGCTCAGGCTGATGCGCCAGCACTCCATCCGCCAGGTGCCCCTGGTGGATGGGCAAGGACGCGTGGCCGACCTGGTGGCCATGGCCGATCTCCTGCCCGAGGCCCAAGCCCCCTTGCAGGCCGTAATCATGGCCGGCGGCTTTGGCAAGCGCCTGCACCCCATGACCCAGGACCTGCCCAAGCCCATGCTGCCGGTGGGCGGCCGTCCCCTGCTGGAACACATAGTGGAGCAGCTCAAGGAGGCGGGCATCCAGCGCATGCACGTGACCACCCACTATCTGCCCGAGAAAATCCAGGAGCACTTCGGCGACGGCAGCCAGTTCGGCGTGGACCTCTGCTACCTGCGCGAGGAAACCCCCCTGGGCACCGCCGGCTCCCTGGGGCTGATGCCGCCGCCCAGCGACACCCTCCTGGTGATAAACGGCGACATCCTCACCGGCGTGGACTTTTCGGCCCTCTTGGCCTTTCACCGCGAGCAGGAGGCGCTCATCACCGTGGGGGTGCGCCGCTTCGACCTGGCGGTGCCCTACGGCGTCATCGAGAGCCAGGGCGGCTTCGTCACCAGCCTGGAGGAAAAGCCCACGGTGAGCCTGTTCGTAAACGCCGGTGTCTATCTGCTGGAGCCCCGCGCCCTGGGCTTTCTGCCGGCGGGCAAGCCCCTGGACATGACCGACCTGATCCAGCTGGCCCTGGGCGAGGGCGAGCGCGTGGCCAGCTTCCCCATCCTGGAATACTGGCTCGACATAGGCAATCCCGAGGACTATAAGAAGGCCAACCACGACTACCAGGACGGGAGGTTAGGCGGGTGAGCTGGCAAGGCCGCAAGGTTCTGGTCACCGGCGCGGGCGGGTTCATCGGCAGCCACTTGGCCGAGCGCCTGGCCAGAGAGGGCGCCAGCGTGCGCGCCCTGGTGCACTACAACGCCCTGGGCAGTTGGGGCTGGCTGGAGCGCTCGCCCTTGGCCGGCGACATGGAGGTGCTGGCCGGCGACATCTGCGACCCCTTCGCCACGCGCCAGGCCCTTGTGGGCCGTGAGGTGGTCTTTCACCTGGCGGCCCTGATCGCCATACCCTACTCCTATCAGGCCCCGGCCTCCTACGTGCGGGTCAACGTGGAGGGCACCCTGAACCTGTTGCAGGCCGCCCGCGACCAGGGCGTGGGGGCCTTCGTGCACACCTCCACCAGCGAGGTCTACGGCACGGCCAAGAGCGTGCCCATCAGCGAAGACCATCCCCTCTGCGGCCAGTCGCCCTACTCGGCCAGCAAGATCGCCGCCGACAAGATGGCCGAGGCCTACCACCTCTCCTTCGGTCTGCCGGTGGTCACGGTGCGCCCCTTCAACACCTTCGGCCCCCGCCAGTCGGCCCGGGCGGTGATCCCCACCATCATCAGCCAGTGCCTGGCCGGCCAGCCCCTGAAGCTGGGCAACCTGCACCCCACCCGCGACCTCAACTTCGTGAGCAACACCGTGGACGGCTTCCTGGCCGCCGCCAGCGCGCCGGCGGCCCTGGGACGCGCCGTCAACCTGGGCTCCGGGCGCGAGATTAGCATCGGGGACCTGGCTCGCCTCATCTGCCGGCTCACCGGCCGGCCCGAGGACATACAGACCCAGAGCGAGCGCCTGCGCCCGCCGGGCAGCGAGGTGGAGCGCCTGTTGGCCGACAACTCCCTGGCCGCCCGGCTTTTGGACTGGCGGCCGGCGTTGAGCCTGGAGCAGGGCCTGGAGCAAACCATAGAGTGGCTGCGCCACAACCTGGAAAGGTACCGCCCCGGTGTCTACGTCATTTGAGCCCGGCGCCCCGGTGGAGGAGGGCTTCATCCCTCTGTGCGTGCCCGAAATCAGGGGCAACGCCTGGCGCTACGTAAAGGAGTGCCTGGACACGGGCTGGGTCTCCTCGGTGGGCGCCTATGTCACGCGCCTGGAGAACGACATCGCCGCCCGCCTGGGGGGTGGGTTGGCCGTGGCCTTCACCAGCGGCACCGCGGCCCTGCACGTGGCCCTTATGCTGGCCGGGGTGGGCGCCGGCGACGAGGTGCTCTTGCCCAGCCTGACCTTCATCGCCCCGGCCTTTGCCGTGCGCTACCTGGGGGCCTGGCCGGTCTTCTGCGACGTGGACCCCCTCTACTGGCAGATGGACCCGGACCAGGTGCGCGGCTTTTTGCAGGAAGGCTGCCGCCGCCAGGGCGGGCAGGTTATCAACAAGGCCACCGGCCGCCGGGTCAAGGCGCTGTTGCCCGTGGACCTCCTGGGTCACCCGGCGGACATGGACGCCTTGATGGAGCTGGCCCAGGAGTTCGGCCTGACCGTGGTGGAGGACGCCACCGAGAGCCTGGGCGCCCTGTACAAGGGCCGCCCCGTGGGCGGCCTGGGGCACATCGGTTGCCTGTCCTTCAACGGCAACAAGACCATCACCAGCGGCGGCGGCGGCATGCTGGTCACCGGCGACGCCCGGCTGGCGGCCAAGGCCCGCTACTTAAGCACCCAGGCCAAGGACGACCCCCTGGAGTACGTGCATCACCAGGTGGGCTTCAACTACCGCCTGAGCAATATCCAGGCCGCCCTGGGCTGCGCCCAACTGGAGCTTCTGGATGAGTACGTGGCGGCCAAGCGCCGCATCCACCAGGCCTACCAGGAGGGCCTGGCCGGGGTGCCGGGCCTGCGCCTGTCGGCCCTGGCGCCCTGGGCCGAAAGCGCCTGCTGGCTCTCCACCCTGGAGGTGGACCCGGCGGCCTACGGCATGGACAGCCGCGCCCTGCTAAAAGCCCTGCACCAGCGCCGCATCCAGACCCGGCCCCTGTGGCAACCCCTGCACCAGTCCCCGGCCCTGGCCGGCGGGCACAGCCTGGGCTGCCCGGTGAGCGAGCGCCTGCACGGCCAAGGCTTGAGCCTGCCCAGCTCCGTGGGGCTGGCCCCCGCCGATCAGGAGCGGGTGGTGGCCGCCATCCGGCAATTGGCCGGCCAGGCCCCGGACCAGGGCTGACCAAAAGCCATGTACCACCGCGTCATACCCCGCCTGGACATCAAGGGACCCAACCTGGTCAAGGGTATCCACTTCGAGGGGCTGCGCGTCCTGGGCCGGCCCGAGCACTTCGCGCGGCACTATTACGAGAGCGGCGCCGACGAGCTGTTCTACCAGGACGCCGTGGCCAGCCTCTACGGCCGCAACTGCCTGACCGAGATCATCGCCAAGACCGCCGGCGAGATATTCATCCCGCTGACCGTGGGCGGCGGCCTGCGCAGCCTGGCGGACATCAAGGAGGTGCTCAGGGCCGGGGCCGACAAGGTCTCGCTCAACACCGCCGCCATCGCCCGCCCGGAGCTCATCAAGGAGGCCTCGCGGAGCTTCGGCTCCTCCACCATCGTGGTTTCCATCGAGGCCATCCGCCGGCCGGGGGGCGGCTGGGAGGCCTACACGGATTACGGCCGCGAGAGCACCGGCCTGGACGCCCGCGCCTGGGCCGTCAAGGCCGCCGAGCTGGGGGCCGGCGAGCTGATGGTCACCTCCATCGACCGCGAGGGCACCGGCGGAGGCTTCAGATC
>JAKAGJ010000095.1 GCA_021815655.1 Deltaproteobacteria bacterium
ATCAAGCTCCTGGACGAGGACGGCAACGAGGTGGGGATCAACCAGGTGGGCGAGCTGTATTCGCGCACGCCCATGGTCTTCAATGAATACTGGAAGAACCCCGAGCAGACTTCAGCCGCCTTCGTGGGTCAACACTTCAGCGCCGGCGACATGGCCTACCGCGACGAGGAGGGCTACTACTACCTGGTGGACCGCAAAAAGAACATGATTATCACCGGCGGGGAGAACGTATACCCCTCGGAGGTGGAGAACTGCATCGGCGGCCATCAGGCGGTCAAGGACGTGGCGGTGATCGGCGTGCCCGACGCCAAGTGGGGCGAGATGGTCACGGCCATCGTTATCCTGCACCAGGGCATAGAGCCCAGCCCGGCCCTGGCCAAGGAGATACAGGAATACACCAAGGGCAAGATCGCCGGCTTCAAGCGCCCCAAGGTGCTGGAGTTCATCGCCGAGGCCGACATGCCCCGCACCGGCACCGGCAAGATCCTGCACCGGGTCCTGCGCGAGCGTTACGGCCACTGGGCCGATCAAAAGAAGTAGCCCTGGGCCGCCCCAGGGTCCGGGTTCAGCACCAACCAGGCACGCTTTTTATAGTCAAGCTTGGGGGAGCCCACCTCCTCCCCGCCAGCAAAGGAGCCGACCATGTTCGACAAGACCTACGTCCCCCACAAAGGTTACTGGTCCTCACCCTTCTCGCGTTGGCAGATGTCCTTCCAGAACCAGCACCCCGTCAAGCTGGCCGCTCAGACCGCCAAGAAATTCCTGGACCTACGCGGCTATGACCCCGCCATGTTCGATGGCAGCGTCTTCGGCATGACCATCGGCATGCCCGCCTGGTTCTACGGCAACCCCTGGTTCTGCGCTCTCATGGGCAACGACCGCATCAGCGGCCCCACCCTGAGCCAGGCCTGCGCCACCAGCGCCACGGCCATCTACACCGCCATGTGCAACGTGGAGACCGGGGTCTATGGCAACGTGCTGACCACCACCACCGACCGCTGCTCCAACGGCCCCCACACCATCTGGCCCAACCCCCAGGGACCGGGCGGCGAGGTAATCAGCGAAAACTGGATGATGGACAACTTCAACAAGGACCCCTACGCCGGCGAGGCCATGCTCAAAACGGCCGAGAACGTGGCCGCGGACAACGGCGGCGTCACCAAGGAGGAGTCCGACGCCTGGGCGGTCAAACTCTACGAAAAGTACGACATGGCCCTGGCCGATGACCGCGCCTTCCAGAAGGGCTACATGATCCCGGTGGACATCCAGGTCTCCAAGAAAAAGACCATCACCGTGGAGACGGACGAGGGCATCACCCCCACCAACGCCGCCAGCCTGGCCCCTCTGAAGCCGGTGTATCCCGGCGGCTGCGTATCCTTCGGCGCCCAGACCCACCCCGCCGACGGCAACGCCGGCATCATAGTCACCACCAAAGACAAGGCCAAGGAGCTGAGCGCCGACAAGAGCGTGACCATCCAGCTCTTGAGCTACGGCTACGCCCGCGCCGAGAAGGCCCGCATGGCCGCGGCGGTGACGCCCTCGGCCCGCATGGCCATGGAGAAGGCGGGAGTGACGGTCAAGGACCTCAAGGCGGTCAAGACCCACAACCCCTTCACGGTCAACGACATCATCATGGGCCGGCTCATGGGCATCCCCGAGCACATCTTCAACAACTACGGCTCCTCCCTGGTCTTCGGCCACCCCCAGGGACCCACCGGCGCCCGCTGCGTGGTGGAGCTTATCGAGGAGCTGGTGAAGATCGGCGGCGGCTACGGCCTGTTCGCCGGCTGCGCCGCCGGCGACACCGCCGCCTCCCTGGTGGTCAAGGTCAGCTAGTCCTCGCGCCCTGATGCCAACGGGCGGGGGTAAACCCCGCCCGTCTTTAGTTTAGGCCTGGCCAAATACACGGGCGGGGATTAACCCCGCCCACGTTTATGCGCCGCAAGCCTTGCGCGGCGGCCGTCGGCATCCGGCTGGCGCGCGGGGCGCCGTCCGGCCCGTCATCGCCCCGCCCGGGGCGGCGGGCTATTTGGGCAATTCCTTGATTTCCTTGATGTCCCGCTGGTTGAGGATCACCGTTTTGCCATCGAGGCCCTTGAACTGGTAAATCTTGGCATCCTCGTCGTAACTGGGCTTGCCCATGGTGTCGTAGATCTGCCCTTCGTGGGTGGTCACGCGGTAGTGGCTGGCGCAAGCGGTAAGTAACAGGACCAGCGTCAGGATCGCCAGGGATCGCCAAAGGGACATAGCCAGAAGCTCCTTTCCCGCCGATGGCGGCAGGCGCACCGGCATGGCGCGCCTGCTATTATCTTATCTTGGGTCTGATCGCCGGACAAGGCAAGGGGCGGGGATGCTCCCCGCCCCTCTGGGTTTTAGCCTGGGCTGCCCTGCCACTGTAAGGGCGCCAACCGACTCGTTCACGCCCCTCCCGGGGCACCGGGCCGGCTGGATTTTCGCCTGAACTGCCCTTCCACGGGAGCCTCCGGCCTCCGCCAAGGGGAGAGCGCCAACCGACCCGTTTATGCCCTGCCCGGGGCACCGGGCCTAGCTTGGTTTTCGCCTGAACTGCCCTTCCACGGGAGCCGCCGGCCTCCGCCAAGGGGAGGGCGCCAACCGACTCGTTCACGCCCCTCCCGGGGCACCGGGCCGGCTGGATTTTGGCCTGAACTGCTCCGCCACGGGAGCCGCCGGCCTCCGCCAAGGGGAGGGCGCCAACCGACTCGTTCACGCCCCTCCCGGGGCACCGGGCCGACCCGTTAATGCCCCGCCCGGGGCACCGGGCCGACCTAGCGCGGATTGGGCAGGCAGCGGCGCTGGCCCTGGTCCCAATGGTGCCCGGGCGGGCAGCCGGGGCCTCCGCGGTTATCCACGCAGCGGGCGCCGTCCCAGTGGTGCCCGGGAGGGCAATTGGGGCGATTGTCCACGCAGCGGTGGCCATCCCAGCGATGCCCGGGCGGGCAGTTGGGGCGCTCCGGCACGCAACGGCCGCCATCCCAGCGGTGCCCGGGCGGGCAGTCGCGGCGGTTTTCCACGCAGCGATGGCCATCCCAATGGTGGTGGGGCGGACAGCCGCCACGCACGTTCACGCAACGGTAGCCGTCCCAGCGATGCCCGGGCGGGCAACCAGGGTAGCCGCCGGGGGCGGGCTGGACGTACACCGGCTCGTCATAGGACCCGCCGCCGGGGTCGCCGTCGGCGGCCACGCAGCCGCTCAAGATCAGCAGGGCCACGGCCCAAAGCAGGGCCAGGGCCAGGCCGGATCGGCCCAGGAGTGGCTGATGATGTTTCATGTGCTGTCTCCGCTGAAGGTCCGGGTGCCAGGATAAGCAATACTAACACAGGCCCCCGTCCCCGGGGTTTGACTTTTAGCAAGGCGGCTGCCATCATCCAATTGCTTTAGGCGATTAGCCTCTAAATTCCTGGCATGGGGGCCGCTGATGGACGCCGGCAAGCACTTTCTGCAATTGACCCCGCCCAGCCTCAAGGACAACACCGCCACCATGGACCGCCTGGGCAAGGCCCTGCGCCGGATAACGGGGGCATGGTGCCAGGTGCCGGTGGGGCGGCTGTGGCCTTTCGCCCAGGTGGTCAGGGCCGCCGGGCATCAGGTGACGGCCACCCTGGCCCCCGGCCCGGCCGGGCTGGTGCTGGTGCGGGTGGAGCCCGGCGACACCACCGGCCAGGCCATCCCCGCCGAGGTGCTGGCCCGCGCCGCCGAGGTGCCGGCCCGGCTGTGGGGCCAAGAAGGCCTGGGCGTGGCCCTGGACATCGGCTCCACCCACTTGCAGGCCACCCTGCATGACTTGAGCGACGGCCGCGAGCTGGCCAAGGGCACCCGCCTGAACCCCCAGACCGCCGTGGGGGCCGACATCCTCACCCGCATCCTGGCGGCGGCCACGCCCGAGGGCCTGGCGCGCATGCAGGGCATGCTCCTGGACGCCACCAGCCAGATCGTCAACGAGATGTGCGCCTCCGCCGGCCGCTCGCCGCGGGAGGTGCGGGGCCTGGTGGGGGCTGGCAACACCACCATGACCCATTTCTTCCTGGGCCTGGACGCCCAGTCCATCTGCCGCGAGCCCTACATCCCGGTGGCCAACCGGCCGTCGCCCTTTTTCTGCGCCGACATCGGGCTGCAATTGGCTCCGGAAGCGGTGGCCTGGCTCCTGCCCAACGTGGGCTCCTACTTCGGCGGCGACCTGGTGGCCGGCATCGTGGCCGCCGACCTGCACCGCCGCGAGGAGGTGGCCATCCTGGTGGACGTAGGCACCAACGCCGAGGTGGTGCTGGGCAACCGCGACTGGCTGGTGGCCTGTGCCGGCGCCGCCGGCCCGGCCCTGGAAGGCGGCGTGGCCAAGACCGGCATCCTGGCCCAGCCCGGGGCCGTGGAGGGCGTGCGCATCGACCCTGTGACCAGGAAGCTCACGCTCAAAATCATCCCCAACCCCGACGGGAGCACGCCCCTGCCCAAGGGCCTGTGCGGCTCGGGGCTGTTGCAGCTCCTGGCCCAGCTCTACCTGGCGCGCATCATGGACATGCGCGGCAAGCTCATCCCCGACCACGCGCGCATCACCCAGACCGACGAGGGACCCGGCTTCGTGGTGGTCTGGGCCGAGGAGAGCGCCACCGGCCAGGACATCGTCATCAGCGAAGTGGAGATCGACATCCTGCTGCGCTCCAAGGCGGCCATGTACACCATCCTGCGCACGGTGGTGCTGGAAGTGGGGCTGGATTTCAGCGATTTGTCGGCCTTTTACGTGGCTGGCGCCTTTGGCAACGTCATCGACCCCGACACGGCCATCACCCTGGGCATGCTGCCCGACCTGCCCCGCGAGCGCTTCGTGCCCCTGGGCAATTCCTCCCTCAAGGGCTGCCAGCGCCTGTTGCTGGAGCCCCACACCCGCCCCGAGGTGGAGGCGGTGGTGGAGCGGCTGACCTACCTGGAGCTGAACGTCAACCAGGCCCTGATGAACCGCTTCTCGGCGGCGCGCTTCATACCCCACACCGATCACGCCCGCTTCCCCAGCGTGCCCATCTTCCACGCCTGAGGCCGGGGTGGGGTGCCCCCCTCTGGGCGTGGACCTGTCGGGCGAGGCCATGTCCAGCACCATTGCCGACGGCTCCCGTTCCAGGTTTGGGCCATGGACACCGGCAGGCGTCTGCCTCTGGCATTAGGCCCTGAAACATGCCATCATCGGGCATGGACCTTAAGCTACAAGCCGAAGAACTGCTGGGAAGCAAGCTGGACCGGGTGCGGGTGGTGACCGACACCACCCAGTTCATGGACCTGAGCCGCGGCGACGTGCTGGATTTGCAGGACCGGCGCTACCTCGTCACCGGCGTGGCCTACGAGGGGCGCTTCGGCCTGGACGAGGAGCCCAAGCACTGGGTGAAGCGGGCCCTGGATTTCAGCGACGGATCCCAGAAGCTCATCAAGCTGGTCTTCTTCGAGGAGTTTGACCTGCCCATAGGCGGGTTGAAGGTGCGCTGCTTTCGCTCGCCGCGCAAGGAGGCCCGCATCCTGGAGTTGGTGCGCGGCCGGCCCCAGTTCATGCAGGGCATCAGCTTTCTGGACCAGGCCGGCAACGAGGTGCGGGTGTTGGACCGCATCCCCGGCCTGTCCCTGGACAAGAACCTGGACGCCCTCAAGCTGACCCACCCCGCCTATTTCGAGGGGCACCTGCGCGCCAATCTGCAAAAGTTCCTGGGCTGCCTGGAGGCCATCGCCTTTCTGCACCAACGGGGCGAGCGCCACGGCGACATCCGCCGCGACCACATCTATATCCACAGCCAGAACCGAAGCTGGATATGGATCGACTTCGACTACAACTTCGACTTCAAGGAGAGCCCCTTCGGCCTGGACCTCTTCGGCCTGGGCAACGTGCTGTGCTACGTGCTGGGCCGGGGCATACCCACCTTGCATCAGCTCAAGCAGGAGCGCCCCGAGGTTCTGGATCGCCTGGATACCGGCGATCTGTCCCTGGTCATACCCAACCGGGTCTTCAATCTGAAAAAAGTCTATCCCTACCTGCCTGAGGAGATCAACCGGGTGCTGATGCATTTCGCCGCGTCCACGCCGGTGTACTACGAGCGCGTGGAGGAAATCATCGACGACCTGCGCGCGGGAATGGCCCAGCTGCCCGGGCCGGCCAAGGAGGAGAGGCCATGATCCTGTGGAACCGCATCCTGGTGGGCATCGACGACTCCGAGCCCAGCCTGAGCGCCCTGCGCTACCTGGCCGGCGTTTTGGGCGGCTCCAACACCAGCAAGGTGCGCCTGCTGGCCGTGTACACTCCCCCCGACCCCGACAGCCATCCCGACGAGGCCGCCCGCGCCGACCTGTCCGCCGAGCGCCGTTTAGTGCTGGAAACCCGCCTGGCCCAGGCCTACCTGCTCTTGGTGGAGGCCCGCCTGGCCCGCGAGAACCTCTCCACCGACCTGGTGGAGGCCGACGGCCGGCCCGTGGGCCAGGTCATCATGGAGTACCAGGCCGCCGGGGGCTATGGCACCGTGGTGGTGGGTCGCCGCCGCCTGAGCAAGGCCGAGGAGTTCCTCTTCGGTTCGGTGAGCAACTCCGTGGTGCACCGGGCCACCGATTGCTGCGTATGGGTGGTGGCGTAATCCCCCCCAAAGCCGCCCTGGTGCGGGGACCCCGGAAGAACATCCCATGCCGGCGGCCCCGGCGGGATTGCCCGGACGGGCCGCTAGCCCACCGGGGTTAGGGAGTCGTGGATGGACATGGTGAGCCAGCGCCGGCTGGATTTGGAGCGGCAACTAAGGCGATTGCGCACCCCCCAAAGCCAGGCGGGGGCGGAAGGGCCCAGCCTCCCCGCCCAGGCCGACCCCAGCGATTTCCATGAACTATTTGACAAGCACAGCGCCATCATGTTTTTGGTGGATGGGTTTTCCCTGCGGATCATCGACGCCAACCAGGCCGCCAGCGAATTCTACGGCTACAGCCGCAAGGAATTTCTGGATATGCGGGTCGTGGACCTCAACACCTTGTCCGAGGAAGAAATCCGCCAACGCCTCCACCAGGCCGAATCCTCGGAAAACTACCTTTTCCACTTCAAGCACCGCCTGAAAAACCGTGAGCTGCGCGAGGTGGAGGTGCGCTCCACCCCCATCGGGCTATCTGGCGGCCGGCAGGTCTTTTTCGCCATCGTGCACGACATAACCGAGCGCACGCGCAGGGAAGAGGAGCTGCGCCAATCAGAGGAGCGCTACCGCCTGCTGGTGGAAAACGCCCGCGAGCTGGTGGTGGTGATTCAGGACGGTGTGTTCCGCTATGTCAACCCCCGCGCCGAGGCCCTTACCGGCTTCACCAGCCAGGAGTTGTTG
>JAKAGJ010000096.1 GCA_021815655.1 Deltaproteobacteria bacterium
TGCTGCGCCAGTCGGTGCCCACGGCCCCGCCTTTCCGCCTATGGGTGGACATCACCTCCCGCTGCAACCTGGCCTGCCCGGCCTGTCCCCAGCGGGCGCTGGAGGACGGCCAGCGCCGGGACATGCCCCCGGATATGCTGGAGCGCTTGGCCGGCCAGGTGGGCGCCCTGGGCTGCGAGGTGAATCTCTTTCACCGCGGCGAGCCGCTATTGCGCGCCGACCTGGGGGCCTGGATCAGGCGTTTCCGCCAGGGGGGCGCGCGGCTGATTCGCCTGCACAGCAACGCCACCCTGCTGGACACCGCCAGGGTGGAAACCCTGCTGGCCGACCCCCCGGACCTGCTGACGCTCTCGGTGGACAGCCTGGACCCGGCGGCCTATGCCGCCGCCCGGGCCGGCGCCGACCTGGCGCGCACCCTGGCCGGGGTGGAGACGCTCTTGCGGGCGCGAAGGGCGGGGCGCCCGCCCAGAATCACGCTCCTGCTCATGGGCGCGCCGGCCCAGGGCCAGGAGGCCCGGGGATGCCTGGAGCGTCTGCGCGGCCTGGGCCTGGAGCGGGTGATCCGGCGCCAGCCCCACAACTGGGCCGGTGCCCTGGAGGCCGGCGCCGCCCCCGCCCCGGGGGCCCGCCGGCTGGCGGTCTGCACCTTCCCTTGGTATGGTCTGGCCGTGCTGAGCGATGGCCGGGTGACCCCTTGCCCCCAGGATTTTTTGGGCACCATATCCCTGGGCGGCGCCGACCGGCAGGACCTCCTGGCCATCTGGCAAGGCCAGGCGGCCCAGGACCTGCGCCGCGCCCAGGCCGGCGGGCGCCTGGAGGCCTACCCGGCCTGCCTGGCCTGCGACCGCATCCGGCGGAGCACCCTGCTGGGGCTGCCCACGGAGCATTTGAAAAATTTGCTTGCGGAGTCTATAGTTGGCTCTTTCAGGTGGCGCAAGCCGCCTCCTCCGGGGCTGTGATCCCTTTTGCCTAACGGTTCGAGGCCATGAAGATTCTCGGCATAGCGCCCACGCCCTTTTTCGCCGACCGCGGCTGCCACATGCGCATACTGGGCGAGATACAGGCCTTGCAGCGCCGGGGGCACGAGGTGCTCCTGGTCACCTACCACCTGGGGCGCGACATCGAGGGCGTGCCTTCCTTGCGCACCCGGCCGGTGCCCTGGTACCAGAAGCTGGAGGCCGGGCCGGCCCTGGGCAAGTTCTACCTGGACTTTCTCCTGTGGCTCAAGACCGTGGCCGCCATACGCCAGTTCGAGCCCGACGTCATCCATGGCCACCTGCACGAGGGCGCCCTCATCGGCATCCTGGCCCGGGCCCTGACCGGCAGCCCGGCGCCGGTGATCTTTGACGTGCAGGGCAGCCTCACCGGCGAGCTGGATTCCTACGGCTGGCTCAAGCGCGTGCCCTTCCTGCGCCCCCTGTTCCGGCTGACCGAGCGCTTCATCAACCGCAACTCCCACCAGTTGGTGGGCTCCAACGTGGCGGTGAGCGAGTCCCTGGTCCAGGAGATGGGTCTGCCGGCGGGGCGGGTGCACACCATCATCGACGGCGTGCACATGGGCTTCTTTGACGGCTCGGGCCGCACCGACCTCAAGGCCCGCCTGGGCATCGAGCCCGGCCGGCCGGTGGTGCTGTACACCGGAGCGCTCCTGGCCAGCAAGGGCGTGAACAATTTCTTCGAGGCCATACCCCACGTGCTGGCCAAGGAGCCCCGGGCCTTCTTCCTGGTGGTGGGCTATCCCGTGGAGGAGTCCCAGGCCCTGGTGCAGCGCCTGGGCGTGGCCCAACACTGCCTTTTCGTGGGGCAGGTGGATTACTTCGAGTTGCCCGACTACCTCAAGATCGGCGACGTGGCCGTGGACCCCAAGGAAGAGGTGGCCGGCGAGGCCAGCGGCAAGATCATCAACTATATGGGCGGCGGTCTGGCCGTGGCCTGCTTCGACGGCGCCAACAATCGCCGCTTCCTGGGCGACACCGGGGCCTTCGCCCCCACTCCCGACGCCAAAGGCCTGGCCCAGGCCATCTTGAGCCTTTTGGCCGACCCGTTGGCCTGCCGTCAAAAGGGCGAGGCCGCCCGACGGCGGGTGGAGGCGGAATTCTCCTGGGAGGCCGGCGGGCGCATGTACGAAGAGGTGTTCCAGCAGGCCATTCAGCAGGTGGCCGGCCAGCGGTCCCGCCAGAAAGAGGTGTAGCCGTGGACCTGTCGGTGGTCATACCCATCTACAACGAGGCCGAGAACATCGAGTCCCTGCACGCCGAGGTGACCGCGGCCCTGGCCGACCTGGGGCTGGAGTACGAGATCGTCTACGTGGACGACGGCTCCCGCGACCAGAGCTTCGCCCTCTTGGAGGGCATCGCCCGGGCCGACCAGCGGGCGGTGGTGGTGCGCTTTCGACGCAACTTCGGCCAGACCGCGGCCATGAGCGCCGGCTTCGACCACGCCCGGGGCAAAATCATCGTCACCATGGACGGGGACCTGCAAAACGACCCCCAGGACATCCCCAAGCTGTTGGCCAAGCTGAACGAGGGTTACGACATCGCCGCCGGCTGGCGCTTCGACCGCCAGGACGCCTACCTCACCCGCAAGCTGCCCTCACGGCTGGCCAACGGCCTGATAAGCCGCATCACCAAGGTGGAGCTGCACGACTACGGTTGCACCTTGAAGGCCTTCCGCCAGGAGGTGGTGCAGAACATCCGCCTCTACGGCGAGATGCACCGCTTCATTCCGGCCATCGCCTCCTGGATGGGCGTGAACATCGTCGAGGTGCCGGTTAATCACCGCGCCCGCCGGGCCGGGGTGAGCAAGTACGGGCTGGGCCGCACGGTGCGCGTGGTGCTGGACCTCATCACCGTCAAGTTCCTGCTCACCTACGCCACGCGCCCCATCCAGATCTTCGGCCTGTGGGGGCTCATGGCCGGCGGCGTGGGCGTGCTACTGGCCCTGTACTACGCCGTGCAGCGCCTGTTCATGGGCGTGCCCCTGGGCAACAAGCCGGGGCTGCTCTTGGCGGTGCTCCTGATCTTCATCGGCGTGCAGCTCATCAGCATCGGCCTGGTGGGCGAAATGCAGGTGCGCACCTACTACGAAACCCAGCAAAAGCCCACCTACACCGTGCGCCAGGTGTTGAATAGACCGTCGTTGAAGCCCGGGGACTGATCCCAAGGGGGCGTGGAGCCATGCAGCCCCTGGCCCGGGCCGGCCGCAACGTGCTGTTCAAGACCCTGGGCGAGGTGCTGGCCCGCTTAAGCTTCCTGGCGCTGTTTTTGGCGGCGGCCCGCCTTTTGGGCGCCGAGGAATACGGCCGCTACAACTTCGCGGCCTCCCTGGCCGGGCTGGCCCTGGTGGGCATGGACCTGGGGCTCAGCACCCTCCTGGTGCGCCAGGTGGCCCGCCAGCCCACCGAACTGGGGCCCTTTGCCGGCACCCTGCTTCTTCTCAAAAGCCTGCTGGCCTGTCTGGTGCTGGCGGCGTTGGCCCTGGGATTGGGGCTGGCCGGACGGCCCTTGGGCCTGGTGCTGGCCCTGGCCCTGGTCCAGGCCTGCTGGGGCTTGGCCGAGCTGGGCTTTGCCGGGCTATCGGCCTGCGAGGCCATGGACCAGGAGGCCTGGATCAAGACCGCGGCGCGGTTGGCGGCGCTTTTGGCCGCCGGCGGCCTCTTGTGGGCCGGGGCCGGGCTGTGGGGTCTGGTGGCGGGATTGTTCCTGGGCAACCTGTTGGGCCTGCTGGCCGCCCTGGCCAGCTTGAGCCGCCGGGCGGTCTTTTCCCTGCGCCTGGAAGCTGGCTTCCTGCGCCGTCTTTTGGGCGACTCCCTGCCCCTGGCCCTTTCCGGGGTCTTCATCATTTTTTATTCGCGCCTGGACGTGGTGCTCCTGGAGATCTTGGGACGCTCCCATGCCGAGATCGGCTGGTACGCGGCGGCGGCGCGGGTGGTGGACGGCCTGGGCATCCTGCCGGGACTGGTGGCGGCGGCCTTGCTGCCGGTGCTGGCCAGCCTGGCCGGCCGCGAGCCCTTGGCCCTGGCCCGGCTCTACCGCCAGGGCCTGCGCCTCGTGCTGCTTCTGGGCCTGCCGGCCGCTCTGGGCCTGTGGCTGGTGCGCCAGCCGCTGACCGAGCTGGTCTTCGGCACGGCCTACGCCCCCACGGCGGGGGTCTTCCTGTGGCTGGCTCCCAACCTGGCCCTGATCTTCGTCAATTACCTGCAATTGACGGTGCTCACCGCCTTGGGCCGACAGCGCCTGGGCGCCCTGGCCACGGCCCTGGCCCTGGTGGTCAATGTGGCCCTGAACCTGTGGTGGATACCCTCTCACGGCATCCTGGGGGCCGCCGCGGCCACCCTGGGCACCGAGGTGGCGCTCTTGCTGGCTTGCGCCTATCTGGTGCGCCGGGCGGCTGGCCTGGACCTGCCCTGGTCCCAGGCGGCCAGGCCGCTTTTGGCCACGGCGGTCATGGGGGCGGCTCTGGGCCTGGCCCTGGGCCTGGCGCCGGGGTTGGGGCTGTGGACCATGATGGGCCTGGGCCTGGCGGTCTACACCGTGGCGGCGCTGGGCTGCCGGGCCATCACCCCGCGGGAGCTGCGCGCCTTGGGCGATCTGCTGCGCCACCGGCCAGGGGAGGCGGCCTGATGCGGCTGTTTGGGGGAACGGCATTCAAGGCCATCCCTGGCCCGCAGGCCGATTGGCGATCAACCAGCTCGTTTGAGCGCCAAGCGATATTGCTCATCGACCCCAACGCCGCCCGCCCGGCCGAACAGGCCAAGGCCGCGGCCCTGGCGGCCCTGGGCCTGGAGGTGACGCTCCTGGCCCCGCGTAGAGCCCGCGAGAATTATCGCCGGCTCCATGCGCCCGCCTCCTGGCGTCTGCCCTTTCGCCTGGTGCTGGGCAGCCTGCGCGGCAAGCCGCCCAACCGCTGCGTCTTTACCAGCGGCCTGGCCGAGGCCTTCACCCCGGCGCCGGATGCCGTGCTGGTGCTGGCTGATGAGAATTTCTGGCTCACGGCCCAGGCCTTGGCCTATCAGCGGCTCCTGGCCCCGAGGGCGCTCTTTGTCTGCCACTCCTGGCGCAACCTGAGCTTTGACCGGCGCTGGCACCCCCAGCCCAGCCGCCTGCTCTACGCCCTGGACACCTGGCTGGAGCGCCGGCTATTCGCCCGCGCCGAGGCCATCATGGCCCGCAACCAGGAGGCCGTGGCGGTACTGCGGGGCCGCGGCTACGGCGGCGACGTGGTATATATTCCCTGGGGCGTGGACACCGGCATCTTCCGGCCGGGGCCGCCGCCGCCCGGGGAGCGTCCCTACACCGTGGGCTTCGTGGGGCGCTTCAGCCCCGAGAAGGGCCTGGCGGACCTGCTGGATGCCAGCCGGCTGATGCTCTCGCCCCACCGCCTGCTCCTGGTGGGGGGCGGCCCTCTGGAGCCCCAGGTGCGCCGTTGGGTGCGCCAGGCCGGGCCGGAGCGGGCGCGGGTGTTGCCCGTGCGGGAGCACGCCGACATGCCGGATGTTTACGCCCGCATGGATGTGCTGGCCCTGCCCTCGCGGCAGGTGGGCTTTGACAAGGAGCAGTTCGGCCGGGTGCTGGCCGAGGCCATGGCCTGCGGCGTGGCCGTGGTGGGCAGCGATTGCGGGGCCATCCCCGAGGTGATCGGCAATGCCGGCCTGGTCCACGCCCAGGGCGACGCGCCAGCCCTGGCCCGCTGCCTGGACCAATTGGCCAACCCGGAGCGGCGGGCGGTTTTGGCCCGGGCCGGGCTCGAGCGGGCGCGGGAGCTGTTTTCCTGGCCGGCCTGGGCCGCGGCCACGGCAAGAGTGTTGAGTGCGCTGGCCGCCAGGCGTCGGCGGTCCCGGGACTAGGAGAACCATTGCGCGTAGCCATCGACGTGCGCACCGTGACCCAGGCCCGATCGGGGGTGGGCAACTACGTGCTCAACCTCCTGGCGGGCTTGCGCCAGGTGGCCCCCGAGCACGAGTTCTTTCTGGTGGGGCAGCGGCGCAATCTGGAAATCCTGGGGCAGGGGCAGCCTCCGGGGCTCCGCCATCAGGCGCGGCTGTCCCACGAGAGCCATCCCTGGGGCGACCTCTGGGAGCACCTGTGGCTGCCCCGGGTGCTGGGGCGCCATGGCGTGCAGGTGATGCACGGCCCGGCCACCCTCATCCCCCTGGCTGGGGACGGCTACGCCTGCGTGGCCACCATCCACGACCTGGTGGCCTTTCTCTACCCCGAAACCATCCCCAAGAAGTACGCCCTGTACATGACCTGGCTCATGAGGCGCGTGGTCCAGCGCGCCCAGCGCATCATCAGCGTCAGCCAGTGCACCAAGGACGACTTGGTGCGGGTGCTGGGCGTGCCTAGTGAACGCATCGCCGTGATCCACGAGGCGGCCCAGCCGGGCTTTCGTCCTCTGGAGGACCAGGCGGCCCTGGCGCGGGTGCGGCGGCGCTACGGCATCGACAAGCCCTTTTTCTACCACGTGGGCAACGTGGAGCCGCGCAAGAACCTGCCGCGCCTGCTCAAGGCCTTTCTGCTCCTGCGCCAGAGGCTGGCGGGCCGGGCGCAACTGGTCATCAGCGGCCAGAAGGGTTGGCTCACCGGCCAGCTCCACGGGGCCATGAGCAAGCTGGACTTGGACGAGGACGTGATCTTCACCGGCTACATGCCCCAGGAGGACCTGCCGTTGATGATGAACGCGGCCTTGGCCTTTGTCTTCCCCTCGCTCTACGAGGGCTTCGGCCTGCCGGCCCTGGAGGCCATGAGCTGCGGCACCCCGCTCATCACCAGCAACCTGAGCTCCTTGCCCGAGATCGTGGGCGACGCGGCGCTGTTGGTGGAACCGCGGGACGAGAAGCAGATCGCCGAAGCCATGTGGCGGGTCTTCGAGGACGCCGGCCTGCGCCAGCGGCTGAAGCTGGCGGGCATGGAGCGGGCGGCCCGCTTCAGCTGGCCAGAGGCCGCGCGCCAGACCATGGCGGTGTACCTGGACGCCCACCGGGAGGCCGGGGGCCGATGAGGATCGCCTACGATCTGCGCATCCTGGAGCCGGCCATGCATGGCATGGCCCGCTACGGCCTGGAGCTGCTGGGGGCCTTGCTGGCCCTGGACCCGGGGCTGGAGGTGCGGGTGCTGCTGCGGCGCCAGGAGGAGGCGGGCCTGCTGCCCGGCCATCCAGGTCTGCGGGTGGTGTTCCATGACCTGGCGCCCTATGCCCCGGCGGCGCAGGCGCGCCTGCCCGGCATTCTGCGCGCGCTTAAGCCCGATCTTTATTTCTGCCCCTTCTTCGCCCCGCCGGTGCTCTATGGCGGGGCCATGGCGCTGACCATC
>JAKAGJ010000097.1 GCA_021815655.1 Deltaproteobacteria bacterium
TCCATGCTGCCTTTTGCTTGCGCGCGCCTCGCGCCCGCCCCTACAGCTCGCCCTTGATGTGGTTGAGCAGGCCGCCGGCGGCCAGGATCTGGCGGTCTCGGGGGCTGGCCGTGAGCCTGAGCTTGAGCGGCTGGCCGTCCAGGCTGGCCTGGATATCCTCGTCGCCGTTGAGCACGGCCTGGCGCAGGCCGGGGATGCGCAGGCGCTGGCCGGCTTGCACGCGGTCGTAGTCGGCCGGGTCGTCGAAGACCAGGGGGACGATGCCGAAGTTGATCAGGTTGGCGCGGTGGATGCGCGCGAAGGACTTGGCCAGCTTGACCTGCACGCCCAGGTAGCGCGGGGCCAGGGCGGCGTGCTCGCGCGAGGAGCCTTGGCCGTAGTTCTCGCCGCCCGCCACGGCCACGGGCGCGGCCTCCTGGGCCTTGCGGCTGAAATCCGGGTCCAGGGCCTCGAAGACGTGCCTGCTGATGGCCGGCACGTTGGAGCGCAGGGGCAGGATGCGGCTGCCTGCGGGCATGATGTGGTCGGTGGTGATGTTGTCTCCCACCTTGAGGACCACCAGGCATTCCAGGTCAGAGGGCAGGGGCCCGAGCTGGGGGAAGGGGGCGATGTTGGGCCCGCGCAGCACCTCCACGGTCGAGCCGTCGGCCAGGGGCGGCACCAGGGCCTCGGGGTGCACCGGCGGGGCCGGGGGCAGATGGGGTTGATGGCCCAGGGTGCGCGGGTCGGTGATATGGCCGGTCATGGCCGAGGCGGCGGCCACCTCGGGCCCGCAGAGATATACGGCGTCGCCCTTGGTGCCCGAGCGGCCGGGGAAATTGCGCGGGAAGGTGCGCAGGCTGGCGGTGCCGGTGGCCGGGGCCTGGCTCATGCCGATGCAACCCAGGCAGCCGGCCTGGAAGAGGCTGCCCCCGGTTTCCAGGAGGTCCATGAGCCCACCGGCCTGGGCGGTCTGGGCCAGTGCCTGGCGCGAACCGGGGTTGATGTAGAGGCTCACGCCATTGGCCAGCTTTTGGCCGGAGAGCGCCAGGGCCACGGTCATCAGGTCCTCGTAGCCGCCGCCGCCGCAGGAGCCCACGATAACCTGCTCCACCGCCACGTCGGAGAGTTCGGAGGCCGGGCGCACCTTGTCCGGGCTGGAGGGGCAGGCCACCAGGGGCACCAGGGTCCCCAGGTCGATCTCCTCCAGGCGGTCGTAGCCGGCGTGCTCGTCGGCGGCCAGGGGCCGGAAGACGTCGCCCCGGCCCTGGGCCTCCAGGAAGGCCTTGGTGCGCTGGTCGCTGGGGAAGAGGCTGGCCGTGGCCCCCAGCTCGGCGCCCATGTTGCAGATGGCCGCCCGCTGGGAGACGGTGAGGTTGGCCACGCCGGGGCCGAAATACTCCAGCACGCAGCCCAGCCCGCCCTTGACCGTGAGCCGGCGCAGAAGCTCCAGGATGACGTCCTTGGCCCCCACCCAGGGCGAGAATTGTCCTGTCAGACGCACGCCGAGTACTGCCGGGTAGGAAAAAAAGAAGGGATAGCCGGCCATGGCCGCGGCCACATCCAGGCCGCCGGCGCCCATGGCCAGCATGCCCAGGCCGCCGCCGTGGGGGGTGTGGGAGTCCGAGCCCAGCAGGGTGGCGCCCGGGCGCCCGAAGTTCAGCAGGTGGAGCTGGTGACAGATGCCATTGCCAGGGGGCGAGAACCACAGGCCATGGCGGGCGGCCGAGCTGCGCAGGAAGCGGTGGTCGTCGGGGTTCTTGAAGTCGTCTTGCAGCAGGTTGTGGTCCACGTAGGAGACCGAGACCTCGGTGCGGACCTTGTCCAGGCCCAGGGCCTCGAACTCCAGGGCGGCCAGGGTGCCGGTGGCGTCCTGGGTCAGGGTTTGGTCGATGCGCAGCCCTATCTCCTGGCCCGCATGGGCCTGGCCCTCCACCAGATGGGCCGCGATGATCTTCTGGGTCAGGTTCTGTGGCATGTCGGCACCTCGGCGAGGGAAAGGCAGGGAAAAATAGGATGATGGCCGCCATTTTATGGGCTGGGGCCAGGCCTGGCAACCCCTGGCCCCAATAAATCGGCCCACGCCTGGGGGCGTGGGCCGCGGGTCGCCGGGGTGAGGGGCCCCGGCCAAGGGAAGTGGAGGAGGTTGGGGACTTAAGCCGCTATTTCCTTCTGCTGGCGGGCCAGCCGCGCGCCGATCTTGCAGTCGCGACAGGGCACCAGGTTCATCTTGAACACAAAGAGATGAAAGGGCTCCGCGCCGATGGTGGCCCAGCGCGCCTCATTGGCGGCCAAGTGCCTTTTGACGCACGAGGCCGGCATGAGCTTCAGGTTGCCCGGCTGGTGGGGGCAGGCTATCAGGGCCTCGGGGTGCCTCTGCAACCAGGCCTCCACGTCCAGGGTGGGCACGAAGTGCGGGGCCTTGCCACGAGTCTTCCGGATACGGCGCATGGTCCATTCCCCTCTCTGGATTTACAGCAAGCTCTCTAAACGTGTCCCAAGATAAAGCAAGCAGCGTGCCATGGCCTTGTTTCTCGGGAGCGTTCCGGGGAGGGGAGGCGTAACCACGATTCATTGCTATATGTTGCCGGCTCGGCGCCCCGGGACTGCCGGGCCGGGGCTGCCCGCGGGGCCTGGGCGGTCCCTGCTCGCCGGTAGTTCCATATGTCCAATAGCGAACATATGACTAATTTAGGACAGTGACCGTCAACTAGGTGAATCCTTGAAAAAAAAGTTGGACGGTTCCTTTTCGGTTTCTGCCATGTCGTAATTCGTACATTATTTGAAAAACGGGCGCACTAACCTCCCGTTAACTCATGAGCGACCGGTGGCATTTTTCTTGCTCTAATTGACCAGTGACGCGTGCCGGTAGTGGGGGCCGCATTATCAGCCTGCCCTAACCACATGCCCTTACAGAAAGCGGGACATGGCGTCAGCCTGGCGCGGGGCGGCAAGCCCACTTTCCAGGGCTCAAGCTTGAGCAAACGCTTCATTCCTGGCCAGGAACACGCCTCGCGCGCCAAGGAGGACGGCCGATGATGATCTCTGTCCTGCTGGTGGAGAGGGACGCCGCCGTGGCCAGGCTCTACCGCGAGGAACTGGCCGAGGCCGGCTTTGTAGTGCGGGTGCTGCCCGACCTGGACGCCGCCCTGGCCGACCTTCGTCTGCGGCCGGCCCAGGTGTTGGTCACCGACCGCGACACCGTGGGGCAGCGCCTGCGGGCCTGGTTGCCCCAGGCCCGCCAGGTGCACGACGGCCCGGTGGTGGTACTGGGCCCCCTGCGTGAAGACCGCGAGGAGGACGGCCAGGACCTGGCCCTGGTGCCCAAGTCCTCCGACCTCTCCCCCTTGATCCACTCCCTGCGCGGTCAGGCTCTGCGTCTGCTCTGGTCCAGCGCGGTGGCTCCGGCCTGCTAGACGGAGACGCGCCGGCCTCGGGGGTCCGCCTGCGGGCCCCCTCATTTTTCCCCCATTCAGCAACAGCCCGTCCAGTATGCTATCCTCTGGAAAGCCGGTTGGCCTTGCCGGCCACCCCCGCCCCCAGAACCCCCCGGAGGATGCCTTCATGCCAGCAGCGCCTTTTGCCCCCCTGAAGCCCAACGACCTGCGCCGGACCTTTGACCCCACGGAAATACCCTTCGAAACCAGCGATATGGCCCAGGAGTGCCAGGAGGCGGTGGTGGGGCAGAGGAGGGCAAAGGAGGCCCTGGAGTTCGGCCTGGCCATGCACGACATGGACTACCACGTCTTCGTAGCCGGCCCCCAGCGCACCGGCAAGACCCACCTGGTCAAGAGTTACCTGGAGGACCGCGCCCGCCAGCAGGCCCCGCCGCCCGACTGGGTGTATGTGCACAACTTCCGTCAGCCCGATCAGCCCCGGGCCCTGCGTCTGCCCACCGGCGGCGCGCGGGTCTTGGCCAAGGAGGTGGCCGCCCTGGTGGAGGGGCTGAAGACCAAGATACCGGCCCTGTTCGAGAGCGACGACTACGCCCTGGCCAAGGAGCAGCTCCTGGCCGAATTCAAGCGCCGCCGCACCGAGATATTCTCGGAGCTGGACCGCCAGGCCAAGGAGCGGGGATACCTGCTGCGCTTCGAGGCCACGGGCATCATGGTGGCCCCGGCCGGCGAGGACGGCGAGCCCATGAGCGAGCAGGCCATCCGCGAGATGAGCGAGGAGGAGCGCGCGGCCCTGCGCGCCAAGAGCGACGTATTGCAGGGCAAGGTCACCGACGCCCTGCGCCAGGTGGGCGCCTCGGAAAAGGAACTCCAGGCCGCCATGCGCGAGTTGGACCGCCAGACCGTTCTGGCCGCCGCCAACATGCTGATGAACGAGCTTTTCGACAAGTACGGCGAACTGCGGGAGGTGCTGGTCTACCTGGAGCAGGTGCGCGAGGACATCGCCGACAATTTCGAGCGCTTCAAGAAGAAGGAGACCCCCCAACTGCCTTTCCCCATGCCCAGCGAGGAGCCCAGCTTCCGCGAGTATGAGGTGAACGTCTTCGTGGACAACTCCGAGACCGAGGGCGCGCCGGTGGTGGTGGTGACCCACCCCACCTATCCCAACATCTTCGGACGCATAGAGCGCCAGGCCCAGTTCGGCGCCCTGGTCACCGACTTCACGCTGTTGCGCGCGGGGGCCCTGCACCGGGCCAACGGCGGCTACCTGGTGCTGCCGGCCCTGGATCTCTTGCGCCTGTGGCTGCCCTGGGAGGCCCTCAAGCGGGCGCTGAAGCAGCGCGAGCTGGTGATGGAAGATGTGATGGAGCAACTTGGCTACATGATCACCCGCTCGCTGCGCCCCGAGGCCATCGGCCTGGAGCTGAAGGTGATCCTGGTGGGCGACACCTACCTCTATCACCTGCTGCACAACTTCGACCCGCAGTTTCCCAAGATATTCAAGGTGCGCGCCCAGATGGCCGACCGCATGAACTGGGCCGAGGATGAGGTGCGGGGCTTCCTTTCCCACCTCTGCACCTTTTCGCGCCAGCGCGAGATGCTGCCCTTGCACCGGGGGGCCCTGGCCCGGCTGATCGAGCTGGCCGCCGAACTGGCCGACGACCGCGAGCGGCTCACCCTGCGTCTGGCCATCGTGGAGGACGTGCTCAAGGAGGCCGACTTCTTCGCCCGCCGGGCCGGCCACCAGGCCGTGCAGGCGGAGGACGTCAACACCGCCGTGGATAAGCGGCGCTACCGGTCATCCATGCTGGAGGAGCGCCTGCGCGAGGCCGTGACCCGGGGCTTCATGAATATCGAGACCAAGGGCGCCAAGGTGGGGCAGATCAACGGCCTGGCCGTGATCGACCAGGGGGACCACGCCTTCGGCCACCCGGGGCGCATCACCGCCTCCCTGGGCCTGGGCCAGGATGGCGTGGTGGCCATCGACCGCGAGAGCGACCTCTCCGGGCCCTTCCACACCAAGGGCGTGCTGATCCTGCAAGGCTTCGTGCGCGACCGTTTCGCGGGCAAGGGCCCCCTGGCGCTCACGGCCAGCCTGGTTTTCGAGCAGAGCTACGGCATGATCGACGGCGACTCGGCCACCCTGGCCGAGGTGCTGGCCTTGTTGTCGCGCCTGGCCGGCGCGCCCATGCGCCAGGACCTGGCGGTCACCGGCTCCATGAGCCAGCAGGGCCAGGTGCAGGCCATCGGCGGGGTGAACGTCAAGGTGGAGGGCTTCTTCCGGCTCTGCGAGGAGCGGGGGCTCACCGGCAGCCAGGGCGTGGTCATCCCCGCCTCCAACGTCAAGAACCTGATGCTGCACCCGGACGTGGTGGCGGCGGTGAAGAAGAAGAAGTTCGCCATCTACCCGGTGGAGGACGTGGACCAGGCCCTGGAGCTTTTCAGCGGGCTGCCCGCCGGCCAGCGCAACAAGCTGGGGCGCTATGCCAAGGGCAGCTTCAACTACCTGGTGGAGCAGGAGTTGGAGCGCATGCGCGAGCTGGCCCTGGAGATGGGCGGCAGGCCCAAGAAGGCCAGGAAGGCGTCCAAGCCCAAGGCCAAACCCAAGGCCAAATAGCGGGCGGAAGCCACCGTGGATCGGGCGGGGGGCAGGGCCCTCCGCCCTTGTTTGTGGCGGTCATGGCCCCGCCGGCCGGGTCAAGCCTCCCGGCGCGCGGGCCGGCCTCCATGGCGCCGAGCCCGCCATAATCACTGGCTTTGTCATCGCTGTGCTGGTATTAATTACCATCCGGACACCATGGAGGCGCAGACGTGGCCAGACAGACCAACACCGATGTGAACGGCAAGCCATTCGACCAGGAAACCCTCGCCGCGGTGTGGCGCAAGGCCGACCTGGTGGAGATGATGCACCCGGACCTCTACCGCTACGACATCCGGGCCAGCCTGATGAGGTTCAGCGAGTACGGCCGCGAGTCCGAGCAGGGCTGGGAGGTGGACCACATCAAGCCTGTGGCCCTGGGCGGTACCGACGACTTGGACAATCTCCAGCCCCTGCACTGGGAGAACAACCGCCGCAAGGGCGACGACTACCCCTGGGAGCCCGAGGAAGAGGCCTGGCCCCAATCGCGCTTTTAGGGCGCGATCCCATCCAGCCAAAACAAGTGGGCGTGGCGGTCGGCCGCCACGCCCCCCGTGTTCATGATCCCCGCTAAAGCGCTTGCCCGCCGCCCTAGAGGGCGCGCAGCCACTCCGGCTTGAGCTGCACTTGACCATTCAGGGCCGCGTCGATCAAGGCCAGGGTACGCTCCTGGTCCTGGGGCAGGCGGGCCTTCACCGGTAGGTAGTTGCTGGCGTGGTTGGCGTAGAACAGGCCGCCGCTCAGGTGGGTGTGGGCGATCATCTCCCTGAGTTCGCGCAACATGCCCACGGCGTCGGGGTGGCTGAACTTGCCGGCCTGGGCCAGGTCGCCCAGGGGGGTGCCGGGCACGATCATAAGGGTGAGCGCGCCCACGAAGTCCGGGTCCATGGCCGTGAGCAGCTCGCCCGTGGCCCGGGCGTGCTCCAGGCTGCGCTCCACCCCGCCGATGCCCAGGAGAACCGTCACCGAGACCTTGATGCCCGCCGCCTTGAGCCGTTGGCCCTGGGCGATGAGCTTCTCGGGCGTGGAGCCCTTGCATATGTCCTTGAGCACCTGGGCGTGGCCGGTTTCCACGCCGTAATAGGCGATGCCCAGGCCCAGTTCCTTGAGCCGCCGCAGGTCCTGGTCGCTTTTCAGGGCCACGCTCTTGGCGTTGGCATAGGCCCCCACCCGGTTCACCCAGGGCAG
>JAKAGJ010000098.1 GCA_021815655.1 Deltaproteobacteria bacterium
CCCTGCGCGACAGCCTGCTTTTCCCCTACCCCTGGCAGCGCTGGCCCGCCGGCGAGCACTGGACGGCCATGAACGTCCTGGTCTCGGCGCAGGGGCTATTGTGGTACGCCCTGCTCCTGGGCATTCTGCCGGGCATGGTCATTCACCTGCGCCGGCGCCCCGACACGGCCCTGCCCCTGGCCTTGTGGGGGCTGGGACTGGGCATTGTCATGGCCTTCGTGGTGCTCAACCGGGGCACCCTCTTTCGCCTGCGCGACATGGCGCTCATGCCCCTGGTGCTGTTCTGGGATATGGGCTGGCTCACGGCCTGGCTGCGGCGAGGCCGGGCGGACGGGCGGGGATAAGACCCGCCCGGGTTTTGCCAATCTCAGCAAAAGCCGTCATTGCCGGCGCAGCGAAGCAGTCGTCCGCTTCGCTCTTGCAAGCCTGCCCCCGGATCACCAACGCCGAGGAAGGCGAGTTAGGCCGCGCTACCCCGCCCTACGCTTATGGGTGAAAGATGGAGAGCGGGCCTGGCTGGCCCAGCGAGGAAGCACGATAGCCTGGAACGAGAGCCGCCCGCCTGGGCACGGAGCGACGCGGCGCGCCGTTAGGATTTGCCGCGCAGCAGTTGCAGGGCCAGGAGGACGCCACCGATGGTGATGGCGCTGTCGGCCAGGTTGAAGGCCGGCCAGTACCAGGAGCGGTGGTAGACCAAGAGAAAGTCGATGACCTGGCCCAGGCGCAGGCGGTCCACCAGGTTGCCCAGGGCGCCGCCGCAGACCAGCGCCACGCCCCAGAGCATGACCTTGCTTCCGGCCAGGTGGCGGGTGACCAGCCAGGCGCAGACGAAAAGGCCCACCAGGGCCAGGCCCACCAGTATCCAGCGGCCGCCGGGCACGCCGGTCAAGAAACCGAAGGCCGCGCCGGTGTTCTTCCACAGCACCAGGTCGAAGAAACCGTCGATCACCGGGATGCGCCCCCGGGGGCCGATGTAGTGCACGGCCATGGCCTTGGTAAGTTGGTCCAGGCCCACCAGGACCAGGCTGACCAAGGCCAGGAATTTGAGCCGCGACGCCAAGGCCGGGCTAGCCCTGGCTGACGGCGGCGGCGCAGCGGCCGCACAGCTCGGGGTGCTGGGGGTTCTGGCCGATGTCGGCCATGCGCATCCAGCAGCGCGGGCACTTGGCGAAGGCGCTGGGGCTGATGCCCACCTTGAGCCCGGCCGGCTCCTCGGCGCTCAGCGTGGGCGCGGCCAGATCGGCGGCCAGCTCCAGTTGGCTGACCATGGTGATCTCCATGAGCGCGGCCTGATTGTCGCGCAGGAAAGCCATCAGCTCCTCGGGGCCGGCCAGAGTGAGGCTGGCCTCCAGGGAGTTGCCCACCACCTTGTCCTTGCGGGCCAGGTCCAGGGCCTTGTTCACCGCCCCGCGCACGGCCAGGAGGCGCTCCCAGCGCTCCGCCAACTGGGGGTCGCTCAGCTCGGGGCGCTCCCGGGGGAAGCTGGTGAGGTGAACGCTGGCGGCCTCGCCCTTGGCCCCGGGCAGGAAGTCCCAGACCTCCTCGGCGGTGAAGGAGAGCAAGGGAGCCATGAGGCGCACCAGGCTGCTGGCGATGCGGTGCAGCACGGTCTGGGCGGCGCGGCGCTCGGGGCTTTTGGCGGCGCTGGTGTAGAGGCGGTCTTTCAGCACGTCCAGGTAGAAGCCCGAGAGGTCGATAGCGCAGAAGTTGTGCAGGCCCTGATAGACCTGGTGGAAGGCGAATTCCTGATAGGCGCGCTTCAAGCGGGCGGTCAAATCCTCCAGGCGGTGCAGCAGCAGGCGGTCCATCTCGCCCATGGCGGAGGGCTCCACGCTGTCGGTGGCGGGGTCGAAGTCGTAGAGGTTGCCCAGCATGAAGCGCATGGTGTTTCTTATGCGGCGGTAGGCCTCGGCCAGCTGCTTTAAGATCTCCTCGCTGATGCGGATGTCGTCGGTATAGTCCTCGGCGGCCACCCACAGGCGCAGGATCTCGGCGCCGTAGCGGTCGATGACCTGCTGGGGCGGGATGACGTTGCCCACCGATTTGCTCATCTTGCGCCCCTCGCCGTCCACCACGAAGCCGTGGGTTAGCACCATCTTGTAGGGCGGCTTGCCCCGGGTGCCCATGGCGCATAAGAGCGAGGAGTGGAACCAGCCCCGGTGCTGGTCGGAGCCCTCCAGGTACATGTCCGCCGGCCAGGTGAGGTCGGGGCGGTCCTCCAGCACCGCGGCGTGGCTGGTGCCGGAGTCGAACCACACGTCCAGGATGTCGTGCTCCTTGGCCAGGTCGGCCGAGCCGCACAGGGGGCAGGCCGCATGCTCGCCCAAGAGCTCGCCGGGGGTCTTGGCGAACCAGGCGTCGGCGCCCTCCTGGCGGAAGGCGGCCACGACCTTGTCGCTCATCTCGGGGGTGAGCACCGTCTCGCCGCACTCAAGGCACTTGAAGACGATGATGGGCACGCCCCAGGAGCGCTGGCGGCTGATGCACCAGTCGGGGCGGTTCTCGATCATGCCGTAGATGCGCTCGCGCCCCCAGCGCGGCACCCACTTGACCTGGTTCTGGATGGCCTCCAGGGAGCGCTGGCGCAGGCCGTTCTCCTCCATGGAGATGAACCACTGGTCGGTGGCGCGAAAGATCACCGGCTTCTTGCAACGCCAGCAGTGGGGGTAGGAGTGGCTGATCTTCTCGGTGGCCAGAAGCGCACCGGCCTCCTTGAGCTTGTCCACCACCAGGGCGTTGGCGCTGAAGACCTCCTGGCCGGCGAAGAACTCCACCTCCGGGGTGAAGCGGCCGCCGTCGTCCAGGGGCGAGTACACCTCCAGGTTGTAGCGCAGGCCGGTCTCATAGTCCTCGCGGCCGTGGCCGGGCGCCGTGTGCACCAGGCCGGTGCCGGCATCCAGGGTCACATAGTCGGCCAGCACCACCAGGCTCTGGCGGTCGTAGAGGGGATGCCTGGCCTTCTTGTGCTCCAGGTCGCGGGGGTCGATCTGGGCGATTTTCTTCCAGTCCGTGAAGCCGAAGGCCTCCATGCACATGGGCGCCAGGCGCTCGGCCAGGATGTAGGCCTTGCCCTGGTGCTCGATGGCCACGTAGTCCAACTCCGGGTGCAGGGCCACGGCCAGGTTGGCGGGGATGGTCCAGGGCGTGGTGGTCCAGATCACCAGATAGGTGGGCAGGCCCTTGAGCGCCGGGTACTGCGCGGCCAAATCGTCGACCATGGGGAAGGCCACGTAGATGCTGGGGCTCTTGTGGTCGGCGTACTCCACTTCCGCTTCAGCAAGGGCGGTGCGGCAGGAGTTGCACCAGTAGATGGGCTTCTTGGAGCGGTAGACGCTGCCGTTGTGGTAGAAGCGGGCGAATTCCTGGGCGATGATGGCCTCGTAGGGGAACTTCATGGTCAGGTAGGGGTCGAACCAGTCGCCCAGCACCCCCAGGCGGATGAAGTCCTTGCGCTGGATGTCGATGAACTTCTCGGCGTAGGCCCGGCACGCCTTGCGGATATCGATGACGCTCATCTGGCGCTTCTTGGCGCCCAGCTTCTTGTCCACCTCGTGCTCGATGGGCAGCCCGTGGCAGTCCCAGCCCGGCACGTACACGGCGTTGAAGCCGTCCATCTGGCGGGACTTGACGATGAAGTCCTTGAGCACCTTGTTCAAGGCCGTGCCCATGTGGATATAGCCGTTGGCATAGGGCGGGCCGTCGTGCAGTATGTAGGAAGGCCGCCCCGAAGCCTGGGCGCGCAGCCCGGCGTAAAGGTCCATCTCCTGCCAGCGCTTAAGGAACTCGGGCTCGCGACTGGGCAGGTTGGCCTTCATGGCGAAGGCGGTCTGGGGCAGGTTGAGGGTGCTCTTGTAGTCCATGGGGTTCCTCGCCGGGTTGGCCTGTCTGGGGTCCGCCGGAATAAACTCTTAAGATTTCAGCTTTCTACCACAGGGGACGGGCAAGTCAAGGCCGGGGTGGGGGCGGCCAGGCCCCGGGCGTTCCGGAACCTGCTTGACTTAAACGCCCGACCGGTCTAAAGTTTATGCCAAATTGCCTTTGGAATGCGGGGGTTAAGTGGGACTTCTCAAGCGGCTGTTGGGCAAAAGCCCCGAAAACGCCCGGCTGTTCGTCCTCAGCCTGGACGGAGTGTCCCATTCCTTTGTTTTGGGGGCTGTGAAAAGTGGGTTGATGCCCAACATGGCGCGGCTGTTGCGCGAGGGTTCCTGGGCGCGCATGAACTCGGTGCTGCCCACGGTTTCCACCGTGGCCTGGGCCACCTACATGACCGGCGTCAACCCCGGCAAGCACGGCATCTTTGGCTTCGTGGACCGCGAGCCCAACCCCTTCGCCGCCTTCATCCCCACCGCCAAGGACTTGAAGGCCTCCTCCCTGTGGGAAATGATAAGCCGGGGCGGCAAGCGCGTGGGGGTGATGAACGTGCCGTTGACCTACCCCCCCAAACAGGTCAACGGCTTCATGGTGGGCTGCTTCCTCTCCCCGGAATTGGCCAAGGCCACCTACCCGGCCGACCTGGCCCCGCGCCTGGTGGAGATGGACTACAAGATCGACGCCGACATGTCCCTGGCCCGCGGCGACATGGCCGCCTTCCTGGATGATCTCAACCACACCATGGCCCGGCGCTTCGGCGCGGCCTTCAAGCTGATGGCCAGCGAGCCCTGGGAGTTCTTCCAACTGCACGTCATGGAAACCGACCGCATCAACCACTTCCTGTGGGGCGACTGGCAGGATCGGCGCGAGGGGCTGGCCCAGGAATTCGAGGCCTTCTATCACCGCCTGGACTCCTACATCGGCGAGATGGTGCAGGCGCTGCCCCCGGAGTGCCGCCTGGCCATCGTCTCCGACCACGGCTTCACCCGCAGCCTGGCCCACGTGCAGATCAACCAGTGGCTGGAAAAAAACGGCTACCTGATGTTCGGCCGCGGCAAGAAGGAATTCATGAACCTGCACCCCGAGACCCGGGCCTACAGCCTGGTGCCGGGGCGGGTGTACATCAACCTGGAGGGGCGCGAGGAAAAGGGCCGGGTGGGGCGCGGCAAGCCCGCCGACGAGCTGAAGGAAGAGCTGGTGCACCGCCTGAGCGGCATCAAGCACCCCGACAACGGCCAGCCTCTTATCCGGCGGGTGTACAAGCGCGAGGAACTCTACGCCGGCCCTCAACTGGGCCGCGCCTCCGATCTCATCATCGACCCCATGCCTGGCTACGAATTGAAGGCCGCCTGGGAGGCCCCCGGCCTGCTGTCGGCGCCGGAGCTGTCCGGCACCCACACCTACGACGACGCCTTCCTCTACGTGCAGGGGGTCAAGGCCCTGCCCGAGGACAACAGCTTCTCCCTGCTGGACATGGCGCCCACCATGCTCTCGTTACTGGGGATGCCGGTGCCCCAGGGCCTCGACGGCCAGGTCATCCTATGAGCCAGGGCTTCACGGTATGGCTCACCGGGCGCCCCAAGGCCGGCAAGACCACCCTGGGCCGGCTGTTGTGCCAGGCCCTGCGGCACCTGGGGCTGAGCGCCGAGTACCTGGACGGCGACGAGCTTAGGCGAGAGCTCTCGCCGGAGCTGGGCTTCTCGCCCCAGGACCGGCGGCGCCAGGCCCTGCGCGCCGCCTATGTGGCCGGCCTGTTGAACCGCCATGGCGTCTGCTGCGTGGTGGGGCTCATCAGCCCCCAGGCCGCCACCCGGCGGGAGGTGCGCCGCCGCCTGGGCGAATTCGTGGAGGTGCATCTGGACTGCCCCCTGGAGCAGGCCATGAACCGCGACGACAGCGGCCTGTACCAGCGGGCCCTGTCCGGGCAGGTGCCCCTCATGACCGGCCTGGACGACCCCTACGAGGCGCCCTCGGACCCGGAACTGTGCCTGCCCACCCATCGTCAGGGCCCCGGCGAGAGCCTGGCGGCCATGCTGGATTATTTGCAGCAAGCCGGGCTGTTGCCGGCGGCGGGGCAGCCTACGGCCAATCCGGCGCCCCTGGCGGCCTACAGCCCGGAGGAAGAAAGCCAGATCAAGCGAAGGTTGGAGGCTCTGGGCTATCTATGAGCCCGGTGGTCCCCGGCCCCTGGGCCGGGGCTTATAAGCTAAGGAACGTGGAAGGCGCGCCAGCGCCCTGGAGGCGAAAAGAGCCATGGCCAATAGACGTGAAGGCTGGAGGGTGGTCCTGGGAGCGTGCTTGCTTATGGTGACGCTGGCGGCTGGCTGCGCGCCCTCCCCCGATCCTCCGCCGCCCACGGGGCTGGTGGACTCCAGCCTGGAGATGGCCCTGTGGAAGGCCGCCCAGGGCTGCGACCCCCAGACTTTGCGCAACCTGCTGGCGGCCGGTGCCCAGGTCAACACCTGGAAGGGTCCACTGAAGACCACGCCCCTCATGGAGGCCGTGCGCTCCTATGGCGAGGCCTGCCCCCGCCAGAACGTGGAGATACTGCTGGCGGCCGGGGCCTTGCCCAACGCCCGCGACGCCCTGGGCAACACCGCCCTGCACTGGGCGGCCCAGACCGAATGCATCCACATCTACCAGGAGATGGTCACCCTGCTCCTGGCCAGCGGCGCCGACCCCACCATCATCAACTTCGACTGCCAGACGCCCATGATGGTGGCCACCAAGACGGGCTGCCACGAGAAGGTGGCCATCCTGGCCGAGGCCTTGCGCGCCCGCAACGCCCAGGGCCTGGCCCCCTCGCCCAAGCCCGAGGAGTGCCTCAAGAAGGAAAAGCAGGAGCGCGAGCGGCGCCGGTCCCTGGGCCTGCCGCCCATGGACGAGACTCCGCCAGGCGAGCAGCCGCTTTCGGGTGGCACGGCGCCGGCCCCGGCCCCGCCCGCCAAGTAGCCCTCTAGCCACTCGACACCCCACGCGCCTCCGGGTCCCGGCCCGGGGGCGCATTTTGTCTAGGGCGCGGCGCAGGCCGTGATTGCGCCGCCCGGCCCCAGGCCGCCGGGGTCATCATCACCGGCCCCGCGCCAGCTCCGCCCCTGCCACCACACGTAAGCTATTGATGATGGCGCGCCGCCGCTTGGCGGCCTCGTTGGCAGCCCGCCAAATTGCGAGCCTTTTTAGGCTAGCGATTTGGCGTGGTTGGCAAAACCGCGTTTCTGCCAAGCCGATGCCGCGCGGGGCATGGACGGCCCGTGCGGC
>JAKAGJ010000099.1 GCA_021815655.1 Deltaproteobacteria bacterium
GGTGTGGCGGCTCATGGGCTCGCCAAACAGGGCGCGCTGGCCCAGCAGGGCGCGCAGGCTTTCATGCAGGGCCTGGCTCAACTACCCGCCTCCGCGATGAGTTCCATGCCCACCTTCCAGACATCGCCGGCGCCCATGGTAAAGAAGACGTCACCGGGGGCCAGGATATCCAATAGCCGCTGTTTGGCCTGGGCCGCGGTGCCCACATACTCCACCCGGCGGTGGCCGTGGGCGCGGATGGCCTCGCAGAGCTTCTCGGCGCTCACCTCGGGGTCGGCGGGCTCGCTGGCGGCGTAGATGTCCAGCACCAAGAGCAGGTCGGCGCCGTAGAAGGCCTGGGCGAACTGGTCGAAGAGGTCTTTGGTGCGGCTGTAGCGGTGGGGCTGGAAGCAAACCACCACCCTCTGCTCGGCGTAGGCCGCGCGCGCCGCCTCCAGGGTGGCCCTGATCTCGGTGGGGTGGTGGGCGTAGTCGTCCAGCACCAGGCAGCCGCTGGGGCCTTGGCCCTTGTACTCAAAGCGCCTCTTGACGCCGCCGAAGCCGGCGCAGGCCTCCATGGCCAGGGCTAGGTCCACGCCCACCTCATGGGCGGCGGCCAGCGCGCCCAGGGTGTTCTGCACATAGTGGCGCCCGGGCAGGGGCACGCGCACCTGGCCCAGGTTACGCCCGCGCAGGTAGAAGCTAAAACTGCTGGCACCACCCTGATTGACGATGTCGCGGGCCTGGAAGTCGGCCTGGGCGGTGAGCCCGTAGGTGATGGCCCGCTTCTTGATGCGGGGGATGAGCCCGGCCAGGCGTGGGTCGTCCAGGCAGATCACCGCCGCGCCGTAGAAGGGCACCTTGTTAATGAACTCCACGAAGGCCGCGTCCAGGGCCTGGTCGGTGCGGTAGTGCTCCATGTGCTCGCGGTCGATGTTGGTCACCACCACCACCACCGGTGACAGCCGCAGGAAGGAGCCGTCGCTCTCGTCGGCCTCGGCCACCAGGAAATCGCCCTTGCCCAGCCAGGCGTTGCTGCCCAGGGCCCCCAAGCGCCCGCCCACCACCACCGTGGGGTCCAGTCCGCCGGCGGCCAGGAGATGGGCCAGCATGCTGGTGGTGCTGGTCTTGCCGTGGGCGCCGGCCACGGCCACGCCGTACTTTAGCCGCATCAGCTCGGCCAGCATCTCGGCCCGGGGGATCACCGGGATGAGCCGCTGACGGGCCTCGGCCACCTCGGGGTTGTCCTCCCTGACCGCCGAGCTGATGACCACCACGTCGGCGCCGGCCACCTGCTCGCCGCGATGCCCCACGAAGACCCGCGCCCCCAGGCCGGCCAGGCGGCGGGTGGCCTCGCTTTCCTTGAGGTCGCTGCCGCTGACCTGGTGCCCCAGGTTCACCAAGAGCTCGGCGATGCCGCTCATGCCTATGCCGCCGATGCCCACGAAATGTATGTGCTGATGACGCTGGTACATCACCGGGCCTCCTCGATGAGTTGCAGGCACTCGTGGGCGATGTCCTGGGCGGCCCGGGGCCGGCCCATGGCCTGGGAGCGCTCCTCCATGGCCGACAGGAGCTGGGGGCGGTCCATGAATTCGGCGATCAGGGCGGCCAGGGTGGCGGGCTTTAAATCGCGCTGGGGCAGGTGGCGGCCGGCCCCGGCCTGGGCCAGGGCCAGGGCGTTCTTGGTCTGGTGGTCGCCGGCGGCGAAGGGATAGGGCACGCACAGGGCGGCGCGGCCGCAGGCCATCACCTCGGTCAGCGTGCCCGCCCCGGCGCGGCATATCACCAGGTGGGCGGCGCCGTAGAGGCTGCCCATCTCCGGAAAGAAGGCCTGCACCTGGTTGGCGAAGCCGTGGCGCTCATAGGCCGCGGCCACCTCGGCCTGGTCCTTATCGCCGGTCTGGTGGGTGAAAAACAGGCGCTCGCGCCGGGAATTCAACATGGGCAGGGCCTCGGTCAAGGCCTGGTTCAGGCTGGCCGCCCCCTGGGAACCGCCCAGCACCAGCACCCTGAACTGCTGCCCCGAGGGCGGACGCAGGCTGGCGGCCTCGCGGGCCTGGGCCAGGAGCTCGGCGCGCACGGGGTTGCCGGTGAGGAAGGTCTTGCCCGCCGGCAGGTGGTCGGCGGCCTCGGGAAAGGAGATGAAGACCCGGCGGGCCAGGCGGGCCAGGACGCGGTTGGTCAGCCCGGGCAGGGCGTTCTGCTCCTGCACCACCAGGGACACGCCCCTGATCCGGGCCATGAGCCCCAGGGAGAAGGCCGCGTAGCCGCCCACGGCCAGCACCAGGACCGGCCGGCGGCGCTCTATGATGCCCCGGGCGGCCATGAGTGCCCCGGGCAGGGCGGCCAGGGATTTCAGCCGTCCCAGCCAGCCGGCGCCCCTAAAGGCCTTGGCCGCGATGGGCTCCAGGTCGAAGCCGGCCTGGGCCAGCACCTGGCTCTCCAGGGCCTTGCCGGTGCTGACAAAGGCCAGCTCCAGCTCCGGGCGCAGGGCTTTCAAGGCCTGGGCCACGGCCAGTCCGGGGAACAGGTGCCCGCCGGTGCCGCCGCCGGCTATGAGCATGCCCTGGCTCATGCGCGCCTCCCCTGGTGGCCGGCCACCGAGAGGATGAGCCCCAGGCAGGCGAAGTTGGCGATGATGGAGGAGCCGCCATAGCTCAGGAAAGGCAGGGTCAGCCCCTTGGTGGGCAGCATGCCCATGACCACGGCGGCGTTGACAAAGGCCTGCAAGCCGATGATGAGGGTGCTGCCCAGGGCCAGGTAGGTGCCGAAAAGATCGCGGGCGCTAAGTGCCGTCTGCACACCCCGCCACACCAGCACCAGGAACAGGGACAGCACCGTCACCAGGCCCCACAGGCCCAGTTCCTCGCCCAGCACGCTCAAGATGAAGTCCGTGTGCGGCTCGGGCAGGTAGAAGAGCTTCTGCTTGGAGCCGCCCAGGCCGGTGCCGAGCAAGCCGCCCGAGCCCAGAGCCAGGAAGCTGTGGATGATCTGGAAGCCGGTGCCGGCCGGGTCCTCCCAGGGGTTCAGGAAGGCGAAGACGCGATCGCGGCGGAAGGGCACCAGCCATACCAGGCGGTACAGGAAGGGCACCGACGCCGCCAGCATCACCGCCAGGTAGGTGACGCGGCTGCCGGCCACGAATAGCATCACCATGGTCAGGCTCAAGAGGGTCAGGCTCATGCCCAGGTCGGGCTCGGCCAGGATGGGCAGCACCAACAGGCCGGCGATGCCCAGGCAGGGCGCCAGCACCTTTAAAAGGCTTTTGGCCTCATGCTGATGCTCGGCCAGGTGGCGGGCCAAAAAGAGCACCAGGGCCACCTTGGCCAGCTCCGCCGGCTGCAGGGAGATCACCCCCAGGCGCAGCCAGCGGGCGGCGCCGCCGGCGCGGTGGCCGATGCCGGGGATGAGCACCAGCACCAGGGCCAGGGCCACCCCGCCCAGGCTCGGCCAGACCCAGGCGCGCAGGCGCTCGTAATCCAACGTGGCCAGCCAGGCCATCAGACCCAGGCCAATCACCACGTGGAAGGCCTGATGCTTGAAGAAATAGGCCGAGTCCAGGTAGCGCTTGCTGGCCAGGGCGCTGGATGAGGAATAGACCATCACCAGGCCGAAAGCGGTGAGCGCCAGGGCGCTGACCAGGAGCCAGGGGTCGCTGATCAGCGGCACGCCCTTGGCCCCGGAATCATTTTGATTGGTCCAGGCTTCAGCCAACTTGGGCCTCCCCCCGCACCAGGGCCTGGAAATGATCGCCGCGCTGGGCATAGCCCGAGTAGGCGTCGAAACTGGCGCAGCCCGGCGAGAGCAGCACCGCCTGGCCGGGGGCGGCCAGGACCTTGGCCCGGCTCACCGCCGCCGGCAGGTCGGGCAGCACCTCGCTGTCCACCAGGCCGGCGATCTGGCGCTGGATGGACGGGCCAGCCTCGCCGAAGCACAGGGCCGCGGTCACGCCCGCCAGCTGGGGGGCCAGGTCGGCGAAACGGCCGTCCTTGTCGCGGCCGCCCAAAAGGAGCAGCGTGGGCCGGCCCAGGGCCGTGAGCGCCGCCTGCACCGCCCCCACGTTGGTGCCCTTGGAGTCGTCGTAATAGTCCACGCCCTGGATGCTGGCCACATGCTGCACCCGGTGCCCCAGGCCGCCAAAGCCGTCGATCACCGCCTGCACCGCCGTGGGAGGCGCGCCGCAGGCCAGAGAAGCCAGGGAAGCGGCCAGCAGGTTGAGGCGGTTGAAGCCGCCCACCAGGCGCGACTTGACGGCGCTCAGGGCCAGGTCGGCGCCGCCAAGATTGAGCAGCAGATCGTGGCCATGGAGCCAGCCGCCGGGACGGCGGGGGCCGCTGGCGCCGTAGCTCCAGACCCGCGCCGGGGCCAGGTGGGCGCGGGAGGCCACCTCGGGGTCGTCGGCGCACAGGATGGCCAGGTCGTCAGCGGCCTGCCTGGACAGCAGGCGGTACTTGCTGAGGGCGTAGTCGTCGAAGCTGTCGTAGCGGTCCAGGTGATCGGGGGTGATGTTCAACATCACCGCCACCCTGGGGCGCAGTTCATGAATGGTGTCGGTTTGAAAGGAGCTGACCTCCAGCACCGCCCAGTCCAGGTCCTGGGGGCCGGCCACCAGCTGGCACAGGGGCGTGCCCAGGTTGCCGCCGCTAAAGACCTTCATCCCGGCCGCCTCCAGCATCAGCCCCACCAGGGTGGTGACCGTGGTCTTGCCGTTGGTGCCGGTTATCATGACCGCCGGGACCTTGAGGAAGCGGTAGCCCAACTCCAGCTCGCCCAGCACCAGCGCGCCCCGGGCCTGGGCGGCCCGCACTTCGGGCAGGCGATGATCCACCCCCGGGCTGAGCACGATGACCTCGGCCCAGGCGAAGTCCTCCTGGCGATGGCCGCCCAGACTCAGGCGCGCGCCAAGACCGGCCAGGGCACTGGCCTCCGGCGGGTTCACGGCGGTGTCGGTGGCAACGACCTGGGCACCGTGCGACAGGCACAGCCGCGCCGCCGCGGCCCCGCTCTTGCCCAGCCCCACCACCAGCACCTTTTGCCCTCGCAGATCCACGGCTACCTCAACTTCAGGGTGGAGAAGGCCAACAGGGCCAGGATCACGGCGATGATCCAAAAGCGCACGATCACCTTGGGCTCGGCCCAGCCCTTGAGCTCGAAGTGGTGATGCAGAGGCGCCATGCGGAAGATGCGCCGGCCATGGGTGGCCTTGAAGTAGCCCACCTGCATGATGACGCTCAAGGCCTCCACCACGAAGATGCCGCCCACCAGCACCAGCAATATTTCGTGCTTGGTGGCCAAGGCCACCACGCCCAGGGCTCCGCCCAGGCTCAAGGAGCCTGTGTCGCCCATGAAGACCTGGGCGGGGTAGGCGTTGTACCACAAAAAGCCCATCACCGCCCCGGCGACGGCCCCGCAGAAGACCGTCAGCTCGCCCACGCCGACCACGTGGAAGATTTGCAGGTACTGGGCCGTCTTGGCGTTGCCGGCCAGGTAGGCCAGGATCAGGTAGGTGGCGGCGGCGATCAAGACCGGTCCGGCGGCCAGGCCGTCCAGGCCGTCGGTGAGGTTGACGGCGTTGCTGGTGCCCACCAGGATGAAGACGGCCAGAAGCACGTAGCCCCAGCCCAGGTCGGGGGTGACGAATTTGAGGAAGGGCACCGAGAGCTGGGTGTTGTAGCCGGGGTGCAGATACAGGGCCACGGCCCCGATGAGCCCCACCAGGACTTGCAACAGGAACTTGGCCCGCGCCGAGAGTCCGCCCTCGTTGCGCCTGGCCACCTTCTTGAGATAGTCGTCGGCAAAGCCGATGGCCCCAAAGCCCAGGGTGACGCCCAGGGCCAGCCACAGGTAGAAGTTGCGCAGATCTCCCCACAGCAGAGTGGAGACGGTTATTGCAAAAAGAATAAGAGCCCCGCCCATGGTGGGGGTGCCGGCCTTGGCCAGGTGGCTCTGGGGACCCAGCTCGCGGATGTGCTGGCCCATCTGCATCTCTTGCAGCTTGCGGATGAACCAGGGGGCCAAGAGCAGCGTGATGGCCAGGGCGAAGAGCGTGGCCCAGATGGTGCGGAAGCTGATGTAGCGGAAGACGTTGAAGCCGCCGATCACGTCGCGCAGGGGGTAGAGCAGATGGTAGAGCATCAGGCCATCTCCCCCGTGGTCAGCGCCTTGACCACCCGCTCCATGCCCATGGAGCGCGAACCCTTGACCAGCACCACCTCGTCCTCTTCCAGGAGTTCCTGGGCCGCCTCCACCAGGGCCGGCAGGTCGCTGAAGGCCAGGGCGGCCTGGGCCTGGAGACCAGCCTGGCGCGCCCCTGCCGCCACCTGGCCGGCCTGGGGCCCCAAGGCCAGCACCAGGCGGCAGCCGGCGGCCACGGCCCGTTGGCCGGCCTCATGGTGCATGGCCGGCGCGAAGTCGCCCAGTTCGGCCATGTCGCCTAGGATCAAGGCGCGGCCGCGCGGGCCGGCTATGTCCCTTAAAGCCGCCAGCCCGGCCGCCAGGGAGGCGGGGTTGGCGTTGTAGGTGTCGTCAAGCACCCAGAAACCGAAGAAGCCGCGACCCAGTTGCAGGCGACCCTTCACCGGGGCGAAGGCCTCCAGCCCGGCCAGGATGGCCTGCCCTCCCTGCCCCAGGGCATGGGCCGCGGCGGCGGCCGCGCAGGCGTTGAGCACGTTGTGCGCGCCGGGCGCGGCCAGGCGCACCCGCAAGGGCTCCTCGCCGGGCAGGCTCAGGGTGAAGGCCTGGCGGGAACCCAGGGCCGCGATGTCGCCGGCCCGCACCTGGGCCGCCCGGGCCTGGCCGAAGGTGAGCACCCGGCAGGACAGCTTGTTGGCCCAGGGCGCCAGCAGGGGGTCGTCCAGATTGACCAGGGCCGTGGCGGCCTCGTCCAGGCCCTCATACAACTCGGTCTTGGCGGCGGCCACGGCCTCCAGGGAGCCCAGCATGCCGATGTGGGCCGGCCCCACGTTGGTGATGAGCCCCACCTCGGGCGCCGCGATGCTGGTCAGCCGGGCGATCTCGCCGGGGGCGTTCATGCCCATCTCCAGCACGCAGGCGGTGTGACTCTCATTGAGTTGCAGCACGGTCAGGGGCAGGCCGATCAAGTTGTTCCGGTTGCCTTCGGT
>JAKAGJ010000100.1 GCA_021815655.1 Deltaproteobacteria bacterium
CGAGAACCTCATGCTGGCCGCGGCCGAGATGGGCCTGGGCTCGCTATGGTTCACCTTCTTCGACCCGGCGACCATGGGGGCGGCCCTGGGCGTGCCCGCCGGCCTGGAGCTGGCCGGGGTGGTCCCCTTGGGCCGGCCGGCGGGGCCCGCCCCGGCGCCGCCGCGCAGGCCTCCCAAGGTCCACCGCCAGCGCTTCGGCCAGGAGGCCTGAGCCGAGCTGGCCTGACCGGGCGCGGACGCGGTCAGGAGCGTCCGCGCCCGCCCTTGACCAGGGCGCGCAGGACGGCCACGTACTCATGCATGCGCGAGGCCTGGGCGCTGATTTCCTCGCTGGCCGCGGCCGACTCCTCGGAGTTGGCCGCGTTCTGCTGGGTGCCCTGGTTCATCTCATCCACGCTCTTGTGCACCTGCTCTATGTCGCGCAATTGCTCGTTGCTGGATGACGATATCTCCTTGACCAAGCCGGCCACCTTCTGCACCCCAACGGCCACCTTGCCATAGAGCTTGTCAGTCTCGTCCACCATCCGCGATTCGACCTCGATCTTTTGGATGATGTCTTCCACCAGCTTGTGCGTGTTCTGGGAGGCCTCGGCAGAGCGCATGGCCAGGTTGCGCACTTCGTCGGCCACCACGGCGAAGCCGGCCCCGGCCTCGCCGGCCCGGGCCGCCTCCACAGCGGCGTTCAGGGCCAGCAGGTTGATCTGGAAAGCTATGCCGTCGATGGTCTGCACCACCTTGACCACGTTGTTGCCGGCCTCGGCGGTGTCCTTCATGGACTTCATCAGGGTCTTCATGGAGACGTTGGCCTGGACCAGGTTCTCGCCACTTTGATGCGACAACTCGTCGGCCTGCAGGGCCCCGTTGGTGCTCTGCTTGGTCACGGCCGTCATCTGCTCCAGGGCCGCCGTGGCCTCCTCCAGGGAGGCGGCCTGCTTGCTGGAGTTGGCGGCCAGGGTCTGGCTGGCCGCCGACATCTCGCTGGCGGCCGTGGCCAACTGATCGGACATGCCGGCCAACTCGGTGGTGGCCATGTCTATGGGCTTGCTGAGGCGGTATGAGAAGACGATGGACACCGGCACGATCATCAGCACACAGCCCAGGGAAACCAGCATCAGTAGCTTGACGATCTGCCAGGTGTTGCGGTTCACCACCGTCTTGGCATAGAGGCAGGCGATGGCCCCGATGTACTTGTCCTTGCCGTATAGGGGCATGACGCCCTGGAAATAGTCCTGGCCCTGCACGCTGGCGTTGTTGTGCACCACTTGGTGCTTGTCCAGGTCCCAGCCCTGGCTCTGGCCGTCCAGGCCCTCCTGACCGATCTGCTTGTGGTCTGGCAGGGTGCCGGCCCGGAAGGCGTCCCCGACGAAGATATCCACCTCCATGCCGGTGAGCCGAGCCATCCTCTCGCAGAAGGCCTGGTCCACCATCAGGCTGATGGTCACGAAGCCGAACTGCTTGGTTTCAAGGTTGCCGGTCTTGCGGTTGTAGGACTCTCCCATTATGGGCGCCTGGGCCAGCATGGCGATGGCGCCCTCAATCTGCCGCATGTCACAGATTTCTTGCTTGGGCTTGTCCCCCTCGCCGCTCATGCTGAAGCCCGGAGGCGGCGCATTGCCGGCCTGCCAATCATCGAACTTGATCTCTCCCTCACCCTTGAGCAGCTTGCTGCGCACCACCACCGCTTCCTTGGAGCGAAACACATAGCCAGCCAGGGTGGCCTGGCCCTGACTCTCGGCAAAGGCTATCAGCCCGCCCTCCATGTCGCGGTAGGTTATGCGCCAAAGCTCGTTGGTCTTGGCGGCGTTGCGCATGGCCGCGATGATTTCCTTGAATGTCTGCCGGGCGGTGTCCTCGTCCACCCCCAGGCCGGTTTCGGTGATGAACTTGATCTTGCCCGGCATCTGGTCGATCACCGCCATCTGGCGGGTAAGCGTCAGCAGTCCGTTTCTGCGGGTGGTAAGGTCGTCCACCATCACGTTGTAGGATTTGACGATCAGGTCCCGCGCCGCATCACGGTTCTGTCCCGTGATGATGACGTATACGACGACCGTGGAAACCAGCATCACCACGATCACCAACAGGAGGGCCATCAGCATGAGCCTGTTACGCAGATTCATAGGTTGCCACCTCCCCTACGTCTTAAGGACGCCGCCGACCTCGGACCAACCTGCCGCCCATATATCTTAGCTGATTTCTAGCATGTTCTTCACCCGGACAATTTTGGACTCCAAGTCGGCCTGGCGGCCGATCATGATGCGCTGGGCCGTGGGCGGACCGGCCCCGTGCATGGACTCGATGAGATAGCCAACCGACCCAGCGCCGGCCACCAGGTTCTCGATCAGCCGCATCACCTTCATGCGATCCACCACGTCGAAGCTGGGGTTGGCCTGGAGGTATTTGCGGATGTAGGGGCCGGCCACCGGGTCGTCCAGGTCGGCGGCCGAGGGCATGGTGCCCAGCAGACCGCCGGCGATCTCGGTGGCCAGCCTGGCCAGCTCATAGGGGAAGCGGGTCACGTTCAGCTTGCAGACGTTGGCCAGGAGCAGGTTTACCAGGAAGTTGCCGGACGGCGTGGCCTGGCCGGTGGCCGAGCAGGCCAGGCCGCAGGCATAGATGGTCTCGTTCAGGTGGATCATCTCCACGATCTTGTCCTTGATGTGGCTGGCCCCTTCGACGCCGTTCATGCGGGCCATCAGGGCCGTGGCCCCGATCAGGGCGTCACCCACGCCCACCTTGCAGCCGCCGTAGCTTTGGCGGTGGTAGGAGGCGAAGCGCTCCACCAGCACGCCGGAGAAGTCCACCTCGCCGTCCAGGAAGACCCTCTCGTTGGGAACAAAGACGTCCTCGAAGACGGTCATAACCTCCTGGCCGCCGAAGGTGACGTTGCCCACGTCCAGGTTGCGGGCCTCCAGCTTGCGGGTGTCGCTGGTCTGGCGGCCGTAGATGTAGCGCACGCCGGGGTCGTTGGTGGGCACCGCGCAGCAGACGGCCCAGGCCTCCTCGCCCGGGCGCATGGTCAGGGTGGGCATGACCAGCATCTCGTGGGAGTTGAGCATGCCGGTCTGGTGCAGCTTGGCCCCGCTGATCACCACCCCGCCGGGGCGGCGCGCCTTCACCCGCAGGAAGAGGTCGGGGTCCACCTGGTCCTTGGGCCGCTTGCCCCGGTCGCCCTTGGGGTCGGTCATGGCCCCGTCCACCACCAGATCGTTCATCTGGATCCAGGACCAGTAGTCGCGGAAGCGCCCGTGATAGTCCGTGCCGTGCTTCCGGTCGCACTCATAGGTGGTGCTGAAGATGGCGTTGGCCGCGTCCATGCCCACACAGCGCTGGAAGCAACAGGCCGTGCCCGCGCCGCAGTAGCGTTGCATGCGCACCTTGTTGACCAGGTCCTCGCTGCTCTGGTGCAGATGTGTGAACCGGTTCACCTCCTGCTTGCACAGGGGCGACTCCACTCTGAACAGCCCCTGGATCTCCGGCTGGTGGGCGGCGTCATAGGTGAATGCCACGGCCTGCTGGGAGGGCTTGACCAGGCCGTGCTGGTCCAGGTCCCCGCGCTTCTCCCCCAGCATGTGGGCCTCCAGGCCCAAGTCCCTCACCGACTGCAAGTATTCCTTACCGGTCTTAAGCGCCATTTCATTCCTCATTCGAGCCTGGTGCGTCGCCGCGGCCCATGGTCGCCTTCGGCCATCGGGCCATGGTCAGGAGACCTCCAGGTACTTTGCCATCACGTCGGGCCGCGCCCGCAACTGGCTCATGGTTCCCTCGAAGGCCACGAAGCCCTTGCCCAGCAGATAGCACCGGTGGGCCAGAGACATGGCCACCTTTAGATTATGCTCCACCAGCAGGATCGATACTCCGGCCCGGTTGATTTGCAGTAGAACATCTCGCACCTCCCGCACCAACAGGGGCGCCAGCCCCTCGCCCGGCTCGTCCACTAATAGCAGCAGGGGGTTGCCCATGAGGGCGCGCCCCATGGACAGCATCTGCTGTTCGCCACCGGAGAGCTGGGAGCCCTTGTTTCGGCTGCGCCGCTCCAGGGAGCCGAAGTGCTTGTATACCCTCTTCAGGGTCCAGGGCTCCAGGTCCCGGGGCGCCGGGCAGCCGGCCTTCACCCCCATCAGGAGGTTCTCCTCCACGGTGAGATTGGGGAAGATGCGCCGCTCCTGGGGCACCAGGCCCACGCCGACCCGGGCCACCTTGTAGGGTGGCGCCTGGAAGATGCTCCTGCCCTGGAAATCGATGGCCCCCGACTGCGGCGGCACCAGCCCCATGATGGATTTCAGGGTGGTGCTCTTGCCCATGCCGTTGCGGCCCAGCAGGCAGACGATCTCCCCTTGGTCCACGGTCAACGAGATGTTTTGCAGGGCGTGGATCAATCCGTAATAGGTGTTGAGACCGCTTGCCTTAAAGAACATGGGAGAACTCCATGTCACCCAGGTAGGCGTCCTTTACCGCCTGGTTGTGGCGAATCTCCTCCGGCGGTCCGGAGGCCAGGATGGAACCGTAGTATAGCACGGTGATACGGTCGGCCAGGGAGAAGACCACGTCCATGTCGTGCTCCACAATGACCATGGTCTTGCCGCTGGTCAGCCGCCGGATCAGCTCCACCGTGGCGTGCGTCTCCTCCTTGGACATGCCGGCGGTGGGCTCGTCGAGCATCACCAGGTCTGGGTTGGTGGACAGCGCCATGGATACCTCCAGGGCCCGGTGCTTGCCATAGGACAACGCGCAGGCCAGCACCTCCCGCTCGGCCAATAGGCCGATGCTGGAAAGTATCTCCTCCGTCTCCTGGGCCACGGGGCACAGGCTCTCCACCCGCCGCCAAAAGTCGAACCTGATGCCGCGCCGGGACATAACGCCCATGCGGATGTTCTGGAAGACGGTCTGCTTCTCGAAGGTGCTGGTGATCTGGAAGGAGCGTCCCAGGCCCCTGCGTGCCAGTTGATAGGGCGCCAGCCCAGTCACGTCCTGGCCCTTGAAGATGACCTGGCCCCCGGAGGGACGGTAGGTGCCGGTGATGACGTTGAACAGGGTGGTCTTGCCCGCGCCGTTGGGCCCTATGATGGCGTGGTGCTCGCCCTGACGCACGGTCAGGCCCACATCGAACAGCACCCGCAGGCCCTTGAAGTCGTGGGAAAGCCCTCGGGTCTCCAGGATGTTCATGCCATGCCCTCCCTGCTCTTGCGCAGATAGCTTCGCTTTTGCCACCAGGCCCGCGCCCGCGCCCATGACCAGATGACGCCCCCGGGCAGGAACATCACCACCAGGATGAAGATGACGCCGCTGATCAACTGGGCCATTTCAGGATAGGCCTGGGTCACCTCCTCCAGGAGCAGGAGCAGCCCCGAGCCCAGGATGGGGCCGAAGAAGCTGCCGATGCCTCCCACCAGAATGGCCATGAGCGGCTGGAAGGAGACCATCACGTGCAGCACGCCACCCACCGAAACCAGGTTGTTGAACACCGCGTAGATGGCGCCGGCCAGACCGGCGAAAAACCCGGAGAGGCAGAAGATCACCGCCTTGGTCAGCACCACACGGTAGCCCAGGTAGTCCACCCGCTTTTGGTTGTCGCGGATGCTGATCATCACGCTGCCCATGGGCGTTTTGGTGAAGAACCACATGGCCAGAATGCCCAGGCAGGCCAATCCCACGGCGAAGAAATAGATATTCACCGGGCTGGTGATGTCCAGGCTGAACAATCCCGGTATGCCAAGCGGTGGTGTGGTCCATCCCATGATGCCGTCCTCCCCGCCGGTCACCTCGCGGAACTTGGAGCACAGCACGAACATGAGCTGACCGAAGGCCAGGGTCAGCATGGCGAAGGCCGTGGCGCGCACCCTGACCAGCAGGGGGCTTAGCACCAGGGCCGTCAGGGCGGCAACCATCCCGCTCAGCAGAACCGCCGCCAGGAGGGGTATGCCTTCCAGGTGGGTCAGGAGCAGGGCGGTGGCGTAGGCGCCCACGCCGAAGTAGAGGGCATGGCCAAAGGAGAGCAGGCCGGTGAAGGACAAAAGCAGGTTGAGGCTCACCGCGAACAGGGCCTCGATGGCCAGGCGCACCATCAGGTTGGTGTGCAGGGTGCCGAAGATGAAGGGGAAGGCGACCAGCGCCGCCAGGGCGGCCGCCAGCCAGAGATGGTGGCGCTTCATTCTCTGTCTCCGAACAGGCCGGTGGGCTTGAAGGCCAGCACCATGGCCATGAAGGCGAACATCAACACGGGCGACAGCTTGGGGATGAACTGGATGCCGTAGGCGTTCAGCTCGCCCAGGAACAGTGCCGCCAGCAGCGCCCCGAACAGGCTGCCGAAGCCTCCCACCACCACCACCACGAAGGCGTCCATGCCCATCTGGTCGGCCAGGCCCGGAAAGACCGTCAGGATGGGCGCGGCGGCCACCCCGGCCACCCCGGCCATCCAGGTGCCCAGTCCGAAGACCAGCATGAAGACCAAGCGGATGTTCACGCCCAGCACGCTGACCATGTCCGGGTCGGAGACCGCCGCTCGCACGATGGTGCCCAGCCGCGTCTTGAAAAGCGCCAAGGACAGCACCAGGAGCACCGCCAGGGATAGGGCGATGATGAACAAGCGATAGACCGGATACTCCAGGCCCCCGAGGTTCACCAGGCCCGACAGAGACGGCGGGGTGAGCACCTGCAGGCCCTCGGTGCCCCAGATGAGCTTGATCACCTCGACGGTCACCAGTGAGACGCCCAGGGTCAGCAGCAACTCGGCGATGTGCCCCAGGCCCGAGGCCTGCACCCGTCGCAGCAGGAGGCGCTCCACCAGGATACCCAGCAGGGCCACCCCCAGGGGGGCCAGGAGCAGGGAGAGCCAGAAGCTGCCGGTGAGGTTGAGCACCGTGACGCAGAGATAGGCCGAAAGCATGAAGAAGGAGGCGTGGGCGATGTTGAGGATGCCCATCATGCCGAAGATCAAGGTCAGGCCCGAGGCCACCAGGAACAAGAGCATGCCATAGGCCAGCCCGTGAATGCCCTGGGCCAGATACATTTGTGTTTCAGGGCTCATGCTGGTTCTCCAGGAGGTGCGTGTCCCGCCAGCCGGGACCCTCGCCTTCGCCCCCGGCTAGCCGGCC
>JAKAGJ010000101.1 GCA_021815655.1 Deltaproteobacteria bacterium
GGTGGAGGTCCGGCAGGAGCAGAGGCCCTCCCCGCCGCCGCGCCCGGCGCCCGAGCTGGCGGGCGAGCCCGAGGCCATCCCCAGCCGCCTGCTGCACCGGGGCGAGGCGGCGGAACTCCTGGAGGGGCGGGTGGTGCTGGTGCTGGAGGGCTTTGCCGGCGACCGCCGCCAGGCCCAGCTTTTGTTGCGGGAGCCCGGGGGTAAGGAGCATCGCCTGCAACTGGGCCCCGGCGGCGAGGTGACCTTGAACCTGGAGGGGCGCTCCTACCGCCTGGTGCTGAGGAAGATACTGGCCAACTCCATCGTCTACAGCCTGCGGCCCCAGGAGGAGACTCCCGGGCCGCGCCGGGGGCGCTGATGCTCTCGGCCTGGTTCCAGGAGGGCCGCGCCAGCCTGGTGCAACGGCCGCGCCCCCGGCCCCAGCCGGGACAGGCCCTGGTGCGCGTGACCATGGCCGGCATCTGCAACACCGACCTGGAGCTGTTGGCCGGCTACTACAAGTTCGTGGGCGTGCCCGGGCACGAGTTCGTGGGCGTGGTGCAGGAGGCGCCGGGGCACGAATACCTGGTGGATATGCGGGTCACGGCGGAGATCAACGTGGGCTGCGGCCATTGCCCCCTCTGCCAGGGCGGCGACCCCCGCCATTGCCCGCAACGCCGGGTCATCGGCATCAAGCACTGGGAGGGGGCCTTGGCCCAATACCTGCTGGTGCCGGTGGGTTGCCTGCACGAGGTGCCCGACGGCCTGCCCCAGAACCAGGCCGTCTTCACCGAACCCCTGGCCGCGGCCCTGGAGGTGGGGCGGCAGGTGCCCCTGACCCCGGAGATGCGGGTGGCGGTGCTGGGCGACGGCAAGCTGGGGCTTTTGATCGCCCTGGGGCTGCGTCCCCAAAACCCGGGCCTGCTGCTCCTGGGGCGCCACCGCCACAAGCTGGCCATCGCCCAGGCCCAGGGCGTGGCCACCCTGCTTTTGCAGCCGGAGGGCATCTGGCCCCCGCCGGGGCTGGAACCCTTTGACCTGGTGGTGGAGGCCACAGGCCATCCCCAGGGCCCCGCCCTGGCCCTGGACCTCCTGCGCCCCCAGGGCACCCTGGTGCTGAAAACCACCTCCCACCTGCCCACCAGCATCAACCTGGCCCGGGTGGTGGTGGACGAGATCGCCATCCTGGGCTCGCGCTGCGGCAACATCGCCCTGGCCCTGGAGTGCTTGAACCAGCGCCGCCTGGACGTGCGCCCCCTCATCGAGAAAATTTATCCCTTCCAGGAGCTGCTGCCAGCCCTGGAGCACGCCCGCCGAAAGGGCTCCCTCAAGGTGCTCCTTAGTTTCGCCTAGCCCCGCGGGCGCTGTGGGCCCCAGCGGGTTTCGGTATCGCCCTTAAGCGGGAGCGGCCAGCTTTGGTCCGGGCGGCAACGCCAACCGACCCGCTAAAGCCCCGCCGGAGGCACCCGGCTCAACTCAGGCCAGCGGAAGCAGTCCACGGTGTGGTCGTTGACCATGCCCACGGCCTGCATGTGGGCGTAGCAGATGGTGGGACCCACGAAGTTGAAGCCGCGCTGCTTGAGGTCGCGGCTCAAGGCCTCGGAAACCGGGGTGGCGGCGGGGATGTGGCTCAGGCTAGGCCAGGCGTTTTGCACCGGCCGGCCATCCACGAAGCGCCACTGGTAGGCGGCGAAGGAGCCGAACTCCTCCTGCACCTTGAGGAAGGCGCGGGCGTTTTGGATGGCCGACTGAAGCTTGCGGCGGTTGCGCACCAGACCGGGGTCGGCCAGGAGCCGATCGAGGTCGGCGGGTCCGAAGCTGGCCACGGCCCGGGGGTCGAAGCCGGCCAGGGCGGCGCGGTAGGCCGGGCGTTTCTTGAGGATGGTGAGCCAGGAAAGCCCGGCCTGGGCGCCCTCCAGGGTCAGGAACTCAAAGAGCAGGCGGTCGTCATGCACCGGCACGCCCCATTCCTGGTCGTGATAGGCCTGGTACAGGGGGTCGCTGCCGGCCCAGGCGCAGCGCGTGGGCGCTGTATGCGTCATGTCTTTCTCCCTGGAAGGCGGTCGTTAGCCGGCGTCGGGGTCGCGGGCGCCCTCGCTGGGCTCGGCCTCCTCGCCAAGCAGCTCCTGGGGCAACAGCGGCACGGTGAGCACGAAGGTGGTGCCCCGGTCCTCCTGGCTGTCCACGGCCAGGTCCCAGTGGTGCTCGCTGGCGATGCGCTTGACCGTGGAGAGGTTGATGCCCACGGCGTCGGTCTTGGTGGTGAAGAAGGGGTCGAAGACATAGGGCATGTCGCTGTCGGCGATGCCGGTGCCGGTGTCGGCCACGGTGATATAGGCGTTGGCGCCCTCGCGCCGAAGCTCCAGGCGCAACTCGCCGCCCTTGGGCATGGCCTCCAGGGCGTTGGCCAGGAGCACGTTGAGGGTCTTTTCCAGCAGGCGCCGGTCCACCCAGGCCGTCACCGCCCCGGCCTGGCCCACCGCGCCAAGGCACAGGAGCCTCACCCCGTTCTGCTCGGCCTGGGGGCGGAAGGGCTCGGCCACCTGGCTAAGGAGCAGCCCTAGGTCCTCAGTGCGGGGGCAGGGCAGGGGCAGGTCGGCGTATTCGCGCACCTCGCGCACGATGCGCTCCAGGCGCTTGGTGTCGTCCAGGATCTTCTTGAGATACTGGGCGGAGGGGCTGTCCTCGTCCACTTGGGAGAGCAGGCGCTTGGCCAGCCCGCCGATGGTGGTCACGGGGTTGCGCACCTCGTGGGCCACGCAGCGGGCCAGGCGGTCCAGGCAGTCGGTCTTTTCCTTGAGCAGCCGGCGTATCTCGAACTGGGCCTGGCGGGTCTCCTCGTCGCGCAGCTCCAGGGACCGGGCCATGCCGTCGAAGGCCAAGGCCAGGGTGCCCAGTTCGCCCAGGCGGTGGTTCAGGCCGGTGCGGGCGGTCAGGTCGCCGGCGCCCAGGCGCTGGGCGGCGGCCACCAGGCGCTTCAAGCCGCCCAGGATGGTGAAGCGCCCCAGGAGCCAGGCCAGGGCCAGGGAGAGGAAGGCGCTGGAGCCCAGCAGGATGAGGTTGCGCCGGGTCACTCCCCCCACCTCGGCCAGGGCCTGGTCCACGGGGATGCCCAGGCGCAGCATCAGGTAGGGGAAGGGGCTGCCGGCCACCTTCTGGCGCTTGTAGCTGTAGAGGCGGCGCACGCCGTCCACGCCGGTTTCCAGGAAGGTGCCCTCCTCGGCCGGGCCGGACATGCGCTCGATCATGCGCGGCAAATCCGGCACCCAGGTGTACTTCTCGGTTTCGGGGAAACGGGTCAGGCGGATGCCCTCGGAGTTGGTGATGGTAAGCACCGAGCCGGCGGGCAGGTGGGCGTCCTCGAAGATGCGCACCAGGTAGTTGAAGTCAAAGACGGCCAGCAGCACCGCGGTGGCGTGTCCCTGGGGGTCCAGCAGCGGCTGGGCCAGGTGGATGACCACGCCCTTCTTGTCGGGGCGCAGCAGATAGTTGCCGGTGGCGAACCGCCCGCTGGCCAGGGCCTTTTGAAAAAAAGGCTCCTGGCTGAAGTCGGTCGGCGCCGCCCCGGGGGGTGAGCAGGCGCGCATGCGCCCCTGGGCGTCGGCCAGGGCCAGGCCCGCGTAGGCGGGGTTGGCCTGGAGCACCTCCTGCAACAGCCCCTGGGCGGCGGCCAGGTCGGGGCCGCGCAACTCCGAGGTCTTGGAAAGGGTGAGCAGGAGCAGGCGGGCGTTGTCCAGCACCCGCTCGTGGTGGGCGGCCATGGCCTGCACCTGGCGCAGGGCGTAGCCCTCCACCTCCTCCAGGGCGTCGTCTTCCAGCTCGTGGCTGGTGAAGAACAGGATGACAATGCCCGGCAGCACCGCGGCCAGCACCAGCAGAATCAGGTTGCGGCGTATGGAATAAACCCATGGGTGCATGGCGCTCGGCTCTCCGGGTCCTTGTCCATGGCCTTGTGGCCCATCTCTATTTCACCGAGTCGGGGGTGCCCGGGTCAAGAGGCACGCTCCCCTTTGGGGCGCGGCTTTGGCCTCAATCGACCTGGGTAATGAGCCTCATGACCCGGCTCGAGCCCCGGCGCCCCCGGCGGGGCCGGCCCCCGGGCCCGCCCGCCCCGCGCCCGTTGCCGGCTTGACTGGGGCGGGGCCGGCGGATATAACGATTTGAACTCCTTATTACCCGGAAGACAAAGTATTTTTTTGCTTGTGGTCGCCGGGAACGCCCCGCCCGTGGCGGGGCCGGGGCGGGCATGGACCCAGGTCTGGCGCTTTACAACTTGGCCCTGGGCCTGGCCGGGGGGCTCTGGCCCGTGGCCCGCCTGGGCCTGGGCCTGGCCGGCCGCTGGGGCGAGATCAGCCCCCGCCTGGGGCTTTACCGCCAATTGGCCCCGGCCGGCCCCGGCCCGCGGGTGTGGCTACAGGCCGTGAGCGTGGGCGAGGTCAGCGTGGCGGCGGCGGTGGCCGGCGAGCTGTGGCGCCTGGAGCCCCGCGTGGAGCTGACGGTGAGCGCCAGCACGGCCAAGGGCCTGGAGCGCGCCCGCCAAGTGCTGGGCCAGCGCGCCCTGGTGGCGCCCTTTCCCCTGGAGGCGCCCTGGGCGGTGGCCGCCGCCTGGCAGCGCTTAAAGCCCCAGGTCTACGCCTCCCTGGAGACCGAGATATGGCCCAACCAGCTGGCCTATTTCGAGCGTCGCGGCACGGCCCTCTTGATGCTCAACGGCCGCTTGAGCCCGCGCAGCTTCCCGCGCTACCAGAAGGTCCGCCCCCTGGTGGCGGCGGCCTTGCGGCGCTTCAAGGTGCTCAGCATGATCGGCCCCGAGGACGCCCGGCGGGCCATTTTGCTGGGCGCGCCGCCGGCGCGCGTGCGCGTGGACGGCAACGCCAAATACGCCGGCCTGCTTGAGCGGGCCCAGCCCCAGGCCGCGGCTGAGCTGGCCCCCCTCTTGGCCCTGGCTGGGCGGCCCCTCTTGGTGGCCGGCTCGGTGCGCTCCGGCGAGGAGGAGCCGGTGCTGGGGGCCTTCCAGACCCTCCTGGCGGCCCATCCCCGGGCGCTGTTGGCCGTGGCCCCCCGCCACGTGGAACGCGCCCCCCGCTGGCTGGAGGCCTGCGCCCGCCGGGGGCTGTTGGCCCAGCGCTTCAGCGGCCTGACCCCGGCCAGCCCCCGCCAGGAGGCCACCCAGGTGGTGGTGATGGACGTCATGGGCCGGCTCATGGCCCTGTACGGCCTGGGCGCGGCGGCCTTTTTGGGGGCCAGTCTGGTGGCCAAGGGCGGGCAGAACCCCATGGAGCCGGCGGCCTGGGGCCTGCCCTGCCTCTATGGCCCCTCCATGGAGGACTTCGCCGACGCGGCGCGGGCCCTGGAGGGCTGCGGCGCCGGCCAGAGGGTGGCCGACGGCCAGGGCTTAAGCCGGGCCTGGCGCCAGCTTTTGGACCAGCCGGAGCTGGCCCGCCGCCAGGGCCAGGCCGGCCGCCAGGCCGTGGCCGCCTGGTCCGGGGCCGCGGCCACCGCCGCCGCCCTGATCGTCGAGCAACTGCACAGCCAAGGAGCCCCATAGGTGAGCCAGCCCGCCCCCGCCGCGCCCCCCCTGGTCAGCCAGGCCGCCTTGAAGCGCCTGGAAGCCGCCCTGGAGCCCGCCACCCGCCAGGATTTGCTGCGGGCCGCCCGCCAGTGGGTGCGGGTCAAGGAGCGGGGCGGCCGGGTGGTGGTGGTCACCGGCTCCGGCCCCAACCTGCACGAGGGCGTCACCACCATGCTGGCCGCGTGCGTGGCCGCCGGCCTGGTGGACGGCATCATCACAAGTAGCGCCGTGGTGGGGCACGAGATGGCCGGCACCCTGGAGCGGGTGCGCCGGGTGGATGGCGCCAAGCTGGGCCTGCCCCCAGAGGTGCTGCCCGCCGACGGCAAGGTGGAGGTGAGCCTCCTGGGAGCCCTGGACCTGGAGCGCATTGGCCGCGACACGGTGATCGACCTGGACCTCTACCGGCGCATGCTCTCGGCGCCCGGCAACGAAATCATCAAGGTGGCCGGCAACCTGGCCTATCCCAGCGGCCTATGGACCGAGCGTCTGGCCCGCCGTCTGGAGCCCCTGGCCAAGGGCGCGGGGCTGGCCCTGGAGGCCGTGGCCGGCCTGGGGGCCGACCCCCTGACCATGCTGGGGGCCTGCGCCCGGCGGGGGGTCCCCTGCCTGGTGAGCGTGCCCCAGCTGGTGGGCGGCGGGCAGGTGGGCCTGGCCGTGGGCGACGCCATCAGCATCAGCCGGCGCTCGGGGCTCATCGCCGAGCTCTTGGCCGGGGCCGACCTCATCATCGAGAGCGGGCTGGCCCTGGCCCAGGAGATCCACGACGGCCCCTTCGAGCTTTTCACCGGCCACGGCCTGTGGGCGCGCCACGAGGGCCTGCCCACCTTCAGCCTGCGGGACAAGGCCCTGTTGCGCATCGACCTGGACCCGGCCATCCGCCGGGTGTGGGACAAGGAGCGCCAGGGCCAGGAGGTGGCCCGCTCCATAGACCAGGGCCTGCCCAAGGCCTGCCACCTGAACCTGCCCTTCCGCATGGAGATGAGTGGTTTCGCGCGCTTGCCCGGCTCGCAGCCGCTCACCGGCGATCTGGGCGTCCTGTGGCCCCTGCTGGCGGCCAGGGTGGCCAAAAGCCTGGGTGTCAAACCGGCGTTTGTGTGTTACAAACAGGGTTCAGCTCTGGGCGAGAGCCTGCGCCAATTCATCGTCAGCCAGGTGCGCCCCGTGGACCCTTCCGCCGTGGTCCAGGCCTTGAAAGAAAGGTAGGACCAGGGACGGGCGGGTACGCTTGTGGGCTGCTACAGCCCAGGCGGTTCACCTAAGGAAATACGCCCATGACTGTTAAGGCCTTGTTAGCCTTGGAGGATGGCACCACCTTTCCTTGCCGGGCCTTTGCCGGCGAGGGCGAGGTCTATGCCGAGGTCTGCTTCAACACCGCCATGACCGGCTACCAGGAGGTGCTCACCGACCCCTCCTACAAGGGCCAGATGGTGGCCAT
>JAKAGJ010000102.1 GCA_021815655.1 Deltaproteobacteria bacterium
ATCCCGATTGGAAGCACAACTGGGAGAAGGAGTACCTGGAAGGCACCGAGGACTACATCTTTCCCAACACCTTCTTCACCATGCGCAAGTTCCTGGAGCACTTCAAGGCCAGCGGCACCAAGCCGGAGTTCGAGATCTACGACGTGGGCATGATAAACAATCTGGCCCATCTCATAGCCAATGGCATCGTGCAAAAGCCGGTGTATCTCCAGTTCGTCATGGGCATCCTGGGCGGCATACCAGCCACCATCGACAACCTGCTTTTCCTGCTCAACACCGCCCGCGCCCAGATCGGGGATTTCCAGTGGTCGGTCTGCGCGGCGGGACGATTCCAGTTCCCCATGACCACCCACGCCTTGCTCATGGGCGGCCACGCCCGGGTGGGGCTGGAGGACAACCTTTATCTGGAGCGCAACGTGCTGGCCAAGAATAGCGGCGAGCAGGTGGCCAAGCTGATCCGCATCGCGGGGGAGTTCGGCATCCAGCCCGCCACGCCAACCCAGGCGCGGGAGATACTGGGCCTGAAGGGGCTGGACAAGGTCAACTACTAGGCCATCGCCTCCAGGGAGCGTCATGAATCAGGCCGACCCGTAATCCGGGCCGGCCTTTCCTGTCAGAGCGCCTGGGGCAGGCTGGGCATGCCTCGTCTCATTTTTCTTTGGGAGGCTTGGGGGGACTAACCGTCGCCAGGCCGTCAACCAGCAGCACCTCATCCTGGTTGCGACAGAAGGTGCGCAGATGCACTCTATTCTTTACTTGGTCCAGCTCCGTGATCTCCACCACGGCCGTTACGGTGTCGCCGATATGGGCCGGCGCCAGGAAATTCAGTTCCTGCCTGACATACACGGTGCCCGGCCCAGGCAGTATGGTCCCCATGACCGCGGAAATGAAACCAGCCAATAACGACCCATGGGCAATGCGGGTCTTGAAGAAGGTCCCCTTGGCATATTGCTCGTCGATATGCGCTGGATTGAGGTCCCCGGTCACCCCGGCGAACAGATAGATGTCAGCCTCGGATACGGTCTTGCTGAAGGAGGCGGTATCCCCCCTCTTTAGATCGGCAATTGTTTTTCCCGCCATGATCCATAACCACCGTGGAAGGTTTCTCTCGTCAGCATGACTCCCCAGGGAGCCGTTTTCCCGCAAGGGCCGATAAATACAGTGTGACACGAAAGTCCGATTTCTGAAAGCCACAACTGGCCTGGCGTAAAGAGAAATGCCTTTGGCCTACGCTCATTGCAGGAGAGGTCAGCCGAGGACGCTCTCTTGAAGATATGGTGCATGGCCTAGCCGCCTTGCTGACCGCTGGGCTGTGGCAGTTTTATTTCACGGACGACGGCTTCAACCTGCCGCCCTCCCGCGCCAAGGAATCATGCCGCCCAATGGCCGGCCTTCCATGCTCCGCGGCCCGGGCGAGCGCTTGGCCCTGGACGACGTACGTCAGGCCCGCCGCCCGCTAGCCGGCGGCCCGGGCGGCGATGGCCTCCAGTTCCTCCCATTTGGCGAAGGCCTTTTCCATCTCCATATCCAACTCCGCCAGGCGGGCGCTGATGGCCGCCGCCTCCTTGCCGCCATCGGCGTACAGTTGGGGGTCGGCCACCTTCTCATGCAACTGGGCCTGTTCCCGCTCCAGGGCCTCTATCCTTTGCGGCAACTCGGCCAGTTCCCGCTTTTCATTAAAGCTGAGCGCGCGGGGCCGCTCCTGAGAGGGGCGTTTCTTGGGCTTGGAGGGCTTGGGGGGCTTGGTCTGGGCAGGGGGCGCCGGACCGGCCTCGCGCTGGGCCAGCCAGTCGTCATAGCCGCCGGCGTATTCGCCCACCAGGCCATCGCCTTCCAGGACAAGGGTGCTGGTGGCCACGTTGTTGAGGAATTGGCGGTCGTGGCTGACCAGGAGCACCGTGCCCGTGAACTCCACCAGGAGGTTTTCCAAAAGCTCAAGGGTGTCGCGGTCCAGGTCGTTGGTGGGCTCGTCCAGTACCAGCAGGTTGGCCGGCTTGGCAAAGAGCTTGGCCAAAAGCAGGCGGTTGCGCTCGCCGCCGGAGAGCACGCGCACGGGGCTGTGGGCGCGGTCGGGCGTGAAGAGAAAATCCTTGAGGTAGCTGATGACGTGGCGCTGGCGGCCGCCGATGAGCAGGGAATCGTGTCCCTGGGCCAGGTTTTCCTGCACGGTCTTGTCCTGGTCCAACTCCTGGCGCATCTGGTCAAAGTAGGCGATCTCCAGGTTGGCCCCCAGACGGATGTCCCCGGACTGGGGCTCCAGACGCCCCAGGAGTATCTTGAGCAGGGTGGTCTTGCCCGAGCCGTTGGGTCCGATGATGCCGATCTTGTCACCCCGCAGGACCAGCGAGCTGAAATGCTTGATTACCGGCGGGCCGTCGTCGTAGGCGAAGCCCACCTGGTTGACCTCGGCCACCACCTTGCCCGACAGCCCCGCGCTCTGGGCGCGCAGCCGGGCCGACCCCAGCACCTCGCGGCGCTGGGCCCGTTCCTGGCGCATCTGCATGAGCCGGCGCACACGGCCCTCGTCGCGGGTGCGACGGGCCTTGACCCCCCGGTGCAGCCACTCCTCCTCCTGGGTCATCTTTTTGTCGAACTTGGCCCGTTGGTCCTGCTCCATGAGCAGGGCCTCCTCCCGGCGGCGCAGGAACTCGTCGTAGGGGCAGTTCCAGTCGTAAAGCTCGCCCCGGTCCAATTCCACCACGCGGGTGGCCAGGTTGCGGGCAAAGGCGCGGTCATGGGAGATGAAGACCAGCGCCCCCTGGTAGGCGGAGAGAAACTCCTCCAGCCAGACGATGGCCGCGATGTCCAGATGGTTGGTGGGTTCGTCCAGGAGCAGCAGATGGGGGCTCTTGGCCAAGGACCTAGCCAGGAGCACCCGGCGCTTGAGGCCGCCGGAGAGTGTCTCCACCAGGGTGCGGGGGGTCAGCCCCAGGCGGGTCAGCACCGTGCGCAAGCGGCGGTCGGCCTGCCAGATTTCCTGGTCATTGCCCTGCTCGGCCTGGGTCCCGCCGACCTGCCCCCGGCGCAACTGGTTTAGAACCCGGCCCTGCCGACCCAGGCCCTGGGCGGCCACCTCGTAGACCTCTCCAGCCAGATCGTTGGGCACATCCTGGGGCAGGTAGCCGGTTTCCAGGCCCACCTCGCGGCTGATCTCGCCGGACTGGGGCGTTATCTCACCGGCCAAGACCTTGAGCAGGCTGGACTTGCCAGCCCCGTTGCGGCCCAAGAGGCAAACCCGCTCACCGGGATGCACCCGGAAGCTGGCCCGGTCCAGGAGCTTGGGCCCGCCAAAGGCCAGGCTGACGTCGAATAGATTTATCAAGGCCACGTTGGCGCTCCGCCGCGTTTGCTGTCCAGGTTGGGGATTTTCTTTGGCAAGGGAATCATACCCTGCCGGGGACAATCCTTCACGGCGGGCAATGTCCTGGCCCACGGCGCGGAGGCGTTTGGGGCTGACCCCGGTGGATAATTTATTTGCCCCCCCGCCTTTCCGTTGATCTAAGATTTATTATAGTGACTATTTGGATAGCCCATTGGCATGGCCGGTGAGCGGGTTCGCATGGGTAGAGCGGGCTGGGGGCGCGGGTTGAGTGGGTTGTTCCCATCTCTGGCTTATGGCTGGCGATCAATTATTTTCCGCCAGATGCCTTTCGGTCAGATGCCTTTCGGTCAGATGTCTTTCGGCCAGATGACTTTGGGCCAGATGACTTGGCCTGCCCCGGGCTAAGTACGCATGTCTAATCTAGAAACTATAACCAGACAACTGGTGGAGGCGCTGCTGCGCCTGGATTCCCCGGGGGTCGGCGCCTTGCTTGACGGGCTGCGTCCCCTGGCGGGGGGCGGCCCCTCTCTCGATGATGTGGTGGTCCCCGCCCTGGAACGCATCGGCCGGGATTGGGAGGAGGGCCGCGTTTCCCTGTCCCAGGTCTACATGGCGGGGCGCATCTGCGAGAGGGCCGTGGAGAGGCTGCTGTCGCCAGACCGTCCTGTCCGCGGGGACCGGCCCAAGCTGGGCATCGCCGTGCTGGAGGACCACCACGCCCTGGGCAAGCGCATGGTGAAATCGGCGCTGCGCGCCGCCGGCTACCAATTGCAGGACTATGGACATGGCCGTCGGCCCCAGGAGTTGGTGGAGATGGCCTTGCGGGACCAGGTCGACGTGCTGCTCATTTCCTGCCTCATGCTGGCTTCCGCCCTGCGGGTGTCAGAGGTGGTGGCGGGCCTCCAGAAGGCCGGCAGCCCCATCGCCGTGGTGGTGGGCGGGGCTCCCTTCCGCCTGGAAGCGCAACTCTGGAAGGAAGTGGGGGCGCGGGCCGTGGGGCGCAACTCGGCCGAGGCCGTGGCCATAGTGCGAAGCTTGGCGGAGCGAGAGCCATGGGCATGACTTCCAGCCAAAGACTGCAAGAGACCATGCAGCATCGGGAACCGGACAGGGTGCCCTACTCGCTGCCAGCCAACATGCATCCCGCCCGTGACATGGGGCTCACCATCAAGGAATACTTTTCGCGGCCTGAATACGTGGTGGAGGGGCAACTCAGGCTCAGGAAAAAATTCGGCAACGACATGCTGTGTTGTTATCCCTTCGCCGGCCTGGAAATCATGGCCTGGGGCGGAGAGGCGGTCTACTTTGACCAGGGGCCGCCCAACGCCGGGGCTCCCGTCATAAAACGGCCCGAGGATATCCTGGCCCTGGAGCCCCCTTCGGTGGAGGAGAACCCGGCCTTGCGGGGAGTCCTGGAGGCGACCGCCAGCCTGAAGGCCGCGGTGGGAGATGATATCCCCATAGCGGGCGTGATCGTTTCGCCCTTTTCCCTGCCCATAATGCAAATGGGTTTCGAGGCCTACCTGGACTTGATCTATGAGCGCCCCGAGCTGCTGGAACGGCTGCTGCGCATCAACGGCGAGTATTGCGTGGCCTGGGCCAAGGCCCAGATCAAGGCCGGTGCCTCGGCCATCGTGTATTCCGATCCCGCCTCATCCCCCACCATCCTGCCGCGGGAAATCGTCCTGCGCCATGGCCTGCCCACGGCCAGGAGCATCATCGCCCGCATCGGGGGCGGGGTCATGATCCACCTGGCCTCCGGCCGGGGTAAGGACCTGGTTGACGACATCGCCGAGACGGGGGCCGTGGGGATGAGCGCCAGCGCCGAGGAGGACCTGGGCCAGTTGAAGGCCGCCTGCCGGGGAAAACTGACCCTGGTCGGCAACCTGAACGCCCTGGCCATGCGGCGCTGGACCCCGCAGCAGGCCGAGGCCGAGGTCAAGAGGGCCATTGCCCAGGCCGGCCCGGGCGGGGGCTTCGTGCTTTCGGACAACCACGGCGAGATTCCCTTCCTGGTGGAGGATGAGGTGCTCATGGCCATGGTGGAGGCCGTGGAGCGTTGGGGGCGCTATCCCCTGGACTGGGTCGTTGTCGATGGCGCCTAAGTTGACACTTTGGTGCTGCCCCCACTTCCGGCAAGAGGTGCTGGCGGTGGCGGCGGGCTCCGAGGACTTGACGGGACTGGGGGTCAATACCCATTCCTTCCCCTGCCTACAGGGCGCTCCCAAGGGGCGGGTGACCCTGGCGCAGGTCCCCCTGGGCCTGCGGGAAGGGACCAACGCCGTGATCGGCGGGGGCTGCCTGCGGGGTTGGGATGGCGCCGGCAAAGGCCTGGAGGGCGCGGCGGTGCTGGCCCCCCAGCAATGCTTCCACCTGGTGGCGCCCCCCGCCATGGTGGACAGGCTGATAGCCGAAGGCGCCTTCCTGATGACTCCCGGCTGGCTGTCGGACTGGCGGGAACACATCGCCCACTGGGGCTTCGATCAGGAGACGGCCAGGCAGTTTTTCCAGGAAACCACCCAAAAACTGGTCTTGCTGGATACCGGCGTAAGCGGAGACAGCCTGGCCCAGTTGTCCGCCATGGGGGAGTACCTGGGTTTGGCATGGCAGGACATCCCGGTGGGGATGGACATGCTCAAGCTTTCCCTGGAGCGCCTGGTCCTGGACCTGCGGCGGGGCGCCATATCCTTGCCGCCCCCTGAACGCTATTTCGCCGATCACCTCATGGTCATTGATCTGCTGACCGAGCTTTTGACCACCGGGGGTGAGAAGGAAGCCCTGGACCGCGTGGAGGAGCTGTTCGCCCTGCTTTTCGCGCCTGGGCGGCTGAGCTATGCGCCCGCCGGCCCGGGGTCGGAGGAAGCCGCCGCCTGGGCGGGGAAAGATTTCGCTTGGACGCGGTCAGGCCGTGGATTCGTGGTTCGCATGCTGCATCGCGGCCAAGACCTGGGGTCGCTGGAACTGGAGGACCTGGCCTTCGCGCAATACAAGGAAAGCTACCTGGCCCTGGCCTTGCCCCTGGCCAAGGTCTGCGCCTTGGCCATATCCAACGCCCGCGCCCTGGAAGCCCGCCAAAAGGCCGAGCAGGCCCTGCGTAACATGGCCAGCATCGTGGAGTCGTCCAAGGACGCCATCATCGGCCAGAGCCTCCAGGGCGTGATCGTGAGCTGGAACCAAGGCGCCAAGCGCATCTACGGTTACGACCAGGATGAGGTCCTGGGTCGGCACATCTCCTTCCTAACGCCCCACGACCAGCCCGACGTGATGACGCGCAAGCTCGAAAAGATCAAGGCCGAAGAGCCCACGGACCAGGTGGAGACGGTGTGGCTGACCAAGGACGGCCAACCGCTGAATGTCTCCTTGCAGGTCTCCCCCGTGCGCGACGAGGGCGGGCGCATCGTGGGCGCCTCCAGCATCGCCCGCGACATCACCAAGGAAAAGCAAAAGGCCGAACAAGAGCGGCGGTCCCTGGAGGCTCAACTCCAGCAGGCGCAAAAGCTGGAATCCGTGGGACGCCTGGCCGGAGGCGTGGCCCATGATTTCAACAACATACTGGCAATAATCCTGGGCTATTGCGAGATGGCCCTGCAAGGTGTCGGCCCGGAGAACGCCTTGCATCACGACCTGGCGCAAATACAAGAAGCCGCCGAGCGGGCCA